>NZ_JBEQZJ010000018.1:0-74331 GCF_045223415.1 Hoskinsella mucinilytica
AAAGATGAAGCCTATGAGTGTTGATGATGCTCTAGATTTACTAGAAGTAGAGGGAAGCTTAAGGCCTCAGATACTGGAATTACTAGATGAAGAAAATAATTCAAGTGATTACATCTAATTACTTGCAATAAAAAAATCTCATAAAGAGATTTTTTGATAAATAGATTATTTTATAAAAATATGTTTTCTGTGATATGTTAAAAACTTAACTCTATCCTCTGTCATTAATTTCTCTGGAAGCTGATAGTTTTTTCTTAGTGAAAATTTATGTTCCCAATCTTCGATATCCATAAGTTTTCTAGACAGAATGATATAACCGTGATCATCAAAGGTGATAAATCCTTGATCGAAAAGATAATCATGATTACGACACAACAATAGGCCGTTATTATGGTCTATTGCTTCATATATATGTGCACAATCACGAAACGGTTTAATATGACTTGCGATTAGCATATGAGGAATATTAATATTACAAATAGGACATTCATGCGCAAATTCATGAAATAGCGTATCCTTGTAAAAAACCTGTAATGCTTTAGTTTCGTCACGATCATGAGGAATACCTCTTCTGGGTATGATACTTAAAATGACTTCTTTATGTTTATAATCATTCATGATTTCCATTGTATTCTTATAATCAATTCTAAGGTCTTCATGAGCGACGATGCTTGAAGTATATAATGCGGTTAAAAAGCAAGAAATCAAAGGCTTTTGTTTTTCTTTATATTCTCGTAAAATATCGCTGATTCCTTTTAATAATTTTGGATGAAATCTTAATTTTTCTTGTTCTACTTCAAACAGTGTTGTTTGAAACATATACTCTAGACTTTCACGATCCACATACTCTAAGACTTCATTTTTTGTTAGGAATTCATTGCTACGGATTTGTTTAGAAAAAAATTCATGAATGCGATCATCAAGCATATAGCTTTCAAATAACCCTAAGGCCTCCACAGCGGAGTTCTGATTGCTTTTTGAATAAATGGTTGCAGCCGGCGTTAAATCAATACCATTCTTATCATCTTTGATAAAATGTTTCTCTTTTAGATATTCCATCACATGTTTCAATTCTGATAGCTTTAGATTGTAATAATCATTAGCGATTTCTTCATATACTTTAATAGGGGAACTCTCAAAGGAAATTCCCTGTAATTCAATGGCATCAATGATAGCCAAAACTTTTTTAAAAACTGATTTTCTCATAGAATCACCACTTTCTACCTCTATTATACATGAAAAATTAAATTTTTTTCGAGTTTACCCATAATGTGCGGGTATTCGACAAAACAAAACATTTACAATGTAACCAATAAAAGGAGAGTGTTAACAATGAAAGGTCCAGGAATTAAAGATTACTTGAATGTATTAACAAAATTGAAAGAAGATGCTTGTAAGGAAAATAAAGATTTTATCGAAGTTAATAGTAAGGAGTTACATGCATCTGTATCACCACAGCATGCAACGATGCCAACTTGCTGTCAGGCGATTTATAAGCTTATGCTTCAAGGTGATGAGATTTTACAACGTCCAAAGGGCAATACAGGATTTGGATCCCATTTGACGGTTAGATTTTATTTGCATGATCTTGAAACAAGAGAGAGAATGTTCCCTAATAAAAAAAGAGGCAGACCAGCAAAGAGTGAAGAAGAAAAACTGGCTGCTAAAAAAGCAAAAATGAAACGCAATACAGAAGATTTATGCAATCTTGTAAAAGGCTGGTTATCTGAGCATGGTTGGGAATATATTGAAAATAAAGAATTTATTGAAGCACATACGGAAAATAAACGTTGGGTTATCAATGTTCAAGGAATCAAACGTGGAAGAAAGCAAACATTGCCGGTAAAATTAAGTGAAGTCATCAAGCATATTGATGATACCAATACGCATTACAGTATTGCATTTAATGACTCACTTGCGTATCGAAGACAATGGAATGAAATTCCGGAAGTTGTAAAGAATTCTTTGAATATGAGTGTGATCCTAGCGGATAAAAAAGGTAATATCGTAGAGTTATAAAGGAATCATGTGATGGTTCCTTTTTTTCATGATATATCATGAGTATTTTGTATCTTATTTTACAAGAACTTAATGAGAAAGCATGATATAATCAAACGCAAAGGAAGGTAGTTTATGATAGAAAAACAAGAGCAACGCCATATGATGTTTGATGATGAACTTGGGATTGAGGCATATCAATTAACGGGAATCGTACAAAAATTTCCAAACCACTTTCATGAATTTTATGTGATAGGATTTATGGAAGGTGGTAAACGTCATCTTTGGTGTAAAGGAAAAGAATATGATACTAGCACTGGTGATTTGATATTATTTAATCCATATGACAATCATTATTGTGCTCCTGTAAATGGTGAGCTACTAGATTATCGTGCAGTGAATATACCAATCGATAGTATGAAAAAAGCGGTTTATGATCTTACCGGAAAAGAATTTTTACCTCAATTTACCTGTAATCTTGTTTATCAAAGTGATATAGCCAAAAGTGTAGGAACCTTATACGATGCTATCATAGATCATGCCTGTTATATGGAAAAACAAGAAGATTTTTATTTTCTATTAGAAAATGTATTAAATGAATATGCCCAATGTACAGATTCTGTATTACAGGCAATTAAACCATTGGATCATTTATGTGAGTTTATGAAAGAACATTTTATGGAAAATTTATCTTTAGATGAATTGGCGGATATGGCTAATTGTTCACGATCGTATTTATTAAAAAGTTTTACGAAGCAATATGGTATTTCTCCGTATCGCTACTTACAAAGTATACGTATTGATAAAGCAAAACATTATTTAGAAGAACAAATGCCGATCATTGATATTGCACAGCTTTGTGGATTCACAGATCAGAGTCATTTTTCAAATTATTTTAAAAATTTTATTGGTATTACACCAAAGCAATATCAACGTATATTTGAGGAGGATAAAACGGTATGAGAAAAGAACATCAAGGACATCTTGCGGCATTATTTACAATATTTATTTGGGGTACGACCTTTATCGCAACAAAGATATTGTTGAAGACATTTGCACCTGTAGAAATACTTTTTATTCGATTTGTGATTGGATATTTGGCATTGTGGATTGCTTTTCCTAAAAAGCTATCTACAAAATCAGGACAAGAAAGGTATTTTGTTTTTGCCGGTATATGTGGTGTTACTTTATATTTCTTATTAGAAAATATCGCATTGACGTATACTCTTGCCAGTAATGTTGGTGTGATCGTTGCGGTATCACCATTCTTTACTGCAATTTGCGCTTGGCTTATTCATCGTGAAACAAAGCTGAATGCATGTTTCTTTTTAGGCTTTATATTGGCGATGATCGGTGTTTATTTAATAAGTACCAATGGACAATCTGTTTTTGAAATCCATCCGATTGGTGATTTACTTGCACTTTTAGCGGCGTTTGTATGGGCATTATACTCTAATCTAACAAATAAAATCAGTGAGTTTCATTATGATACAATACCTTTGACGAGAAGAATTTTCTTTTATGGGTTATTGTTTATGATTCCTGCATTATTTATATTTGATTTTCATCCGGAAGTAAATGATTTTATGCAGTTTGATGTGTTATTAAATTTATTATTCCTTGGTCTTGGCGCAAGTGCGTTATGCTTTGTGACATGGAATAGTGCATTGAAAATATTAGGATCCATTACCTGTTCTGTATATATTTATCTTGTACCGGTGATTACTGTTGTAACATCGATGATCGTATTAAAAGAAGAGGTTAGTGTTTATACATGGATTGGAATTGCTTTGACTTTGGTTGGGTTGATGTTGTCACAATTAAAGAAAGGAAATGATTATGGAGAATGTAAAGTGTGTCATGGTAATTGATGAGTCGCTTCCACTTGGAATAGCGATGAATACTGCAGGAGTATTAGGTATATCGTTAGGGAAAAAGATACCGGAATGTGTTGGTGTAGATGTGATGGATCAAGATGGAATCGCACATGCTGGTACCATTCAAATACCGGTACCTATTCTGAAAATGAGTGGAGAAGAGTTGAAAGAGCTGGTTCATCAGGTAAAGAATGATGAAGAATTAACAATGCTTGATTTTACTGATATTGCACAAGGATGTAAGGTATATGATGAATATATAGAACGAAGTGCACAACATAAGACAGAAGAGTTTACCTATTATGGAATTGCATTGTTTGGAAATAAGAAAAAAGTAAACAAGTTAACAGGAAGTTTACCATTATATCGATAGCACAGATAAGTAGAGTCTGTGCTTTTTATATTCATAAGATATTTATGATATACAAATAAGCGTATCTTTGTTTTCTAAAGTACTGTTGTACATTATAGATTTCTGAAAATTTGATTTTTTTAAAGAAATATATGAAATGTCAAACATCTTTGATAGACATTTTCCTTTTCATATGAAATCATAGTGATATAAGGAGCGAAGTAAGTATGAACATAGGAAGAAAATTAAAAGAAGCAAGAATGAAAATGAAATTTACTCAGGAAATGACTGCAGAGTTGCTTCATGTATCCAGACAAACAATATCAAATTGGGAAAATGAAAAAGCAATTCCTGATATCATCAGCGTTATCAAGCTAAGTGAAATTTATGATATGAGTCTTGATGACTTATTGAAAGGAGATGAAGATATGTTAAAGAAAATAGATAAAGATGTGAACGTTGTAAAAAGCAATCGCAGAATGATGATGATCGGATGGAGCGTGATGTTATTGGCTTTCCTAGTATCGATATCAAATTTGTTATTGAAACAGTCATCTTTTGACTTTATTGCTTCTTCGACACCCTATGTATTATTGGGTGTTGGGGTTGCGATCATTTGTGCAAATCGACAAACATCAGATCATTAAATTATAGAAATATTATGATTGTTGAGATTTTACTTTTCTTTCCTTTGAGCTAGGAATATGAAGTTGTGTGCGATACTTTGCGATTGCTCTACGGGAAACATAGAGTTCCATTTCTTCTAATTTTTCTACAAGCTCATAATCTGCATAGGGTTTTGTTTTATCTTCTTCTTTGATCAATGATAAAATTGCTTTTTGTATAGAATCTTTACTGCTACCTTCTTTTGTTGCGGAGACAAATAACTGTTTTAAAGGATATATTTCACCTTGGAATAGATAATATTTATTGGATAGTGTTCTGGACACTGTAGATTCATGAAAGCCACAAGCTTTGGCAATATCCATTAAGGTACATGGTTTCAGTTCATCATGAAAGAGAAAATAGTTTTTTTGAATATGAATCAATTCATTGGCCATAAGAAGCATGGTTTTGTTACGTTTACTAATAGAATCTATAAAATAATAGGCATCTTCAAAATATGGTTTTAGACTTTGATTTGTTTTAAGAACTTCCAATTCATCTTCAATATAAATATGTCCGACTTGCTTTGGTATGATTTCAATTTCACCTTGTGAAACTTTGATTTCAAAATCAGGAAGGATGAGTGCTTCTTGTGATTCAGCATAATTACTACAAGGAAAGGGAGTGCATTCTTTGATATCATCTAGATAACCCATAACTTCTTCTAAGGATAATTGCATATGTTTTGCTATTGAGCGATAGTCTTTCTTAAGCATTGCTTCTTGTTCGTGTAATAGAATATGTTCTGCATCAAATAAGTATTGTCGATGTAGTTGATTTGCAATCGCTTGAATTGAATCTGCTGTTGCCACACCTGCGGGATCAAAGGATTGAATCAAAGAAAGCGTTGTTTGTAATTGTTTGATGGTACATGAGGAAAGTTGAGCTGCAGTTGATAAGTCTATGGTAAAAAAACCATGTTCATCTAATGATTCAATAATAAATTCAGCTGCTTTTATATCATACTTTTGTTTTGCAGTGTGTAATTGTAAATATAAATCATCTTTCAAGGTGGTTTTTACAGTTGCGGTTTCCATTAAATATTGATGGATATCTGTAGATGGAGTATAAGAAATGATAGGATTATGGTCTACAATTTCTTGAATACATTCTAAAAGATCACTCTGATTCATCTTTAAAACATCCAGTGATTTTTTCATAGTCAATGACAGTTGCAGTGTCTGATTCAGTTTTTGCGTATATTCTAATTTCTGTTTCATAACATCCCTCTTTCACTTTTATTATAGCAAGAATCATGCCATAGAAGTTGTACAGATTATTCTCTTGACAAGTAAAATTAATGTTTGTACCATTGATGATGGTGAGAGCATATGAAAGATCAATTAATGAACATAATCAAACAAAATTGTGAACAAGAAGCATATCAAGAAAATCATGCCAAAGCATTGAGCGAACGTTTACAGATTGCTCGTAATGAAGTTGCTTTGGCTTTACGAGAGCTTTATTCAAAAGGACTGTTGATAAAGATCGAAAGTAAACCGATGTTGTATCTAGACAGTGAAACAATGAAACAAAAAGGATATGCAATTGAACAAAAGACATATCCTGATTTAGATAGTTTTTTAGAAGCGGAAAAAAACGCTCAGGATTTTGAAAAGCTGATTGGATATCAAGGAAGTTTGAGTGAACTTGTGAAACAATGCAAAGCCACCATTTCTTATCCACCTAAGGGATTACCGATGATGTTATATGGAGCTACCGGCACCGGTAAAAGTATGATCGCAAAATTGACCTATGAATATGCGAAAAATCATCATTTATTGAAAAACGGTGGTAAATTTATCTCTGTTAACTGTAGTGAGTATGCGAATAATCCAGAACTTTTAACTGCCAATTTATTTGGTCATGTAAAGGGTGCGTTTACCGGTGCTGATAAGGATAATCCGGGTTTGATCGCATTGGCAGATGGCGGTGTCTTATTTCTTGATGAGGTCCATAATTTAAAAGCAGAATGTCAGGAAAAATTGTTCTTATTCATGGACCAAGCAATTTATCATCGAGTAGGTGATAATGAAAAATGGTATCAATCAGATGTTCGTATCATTTTTGCGACAACGGAAGATCCTGAAAAGGTATTGTTGAAGACATTACAAAGAAGGATACCTATGATATTCAATGTACCTACTTTGGATGAAAGAGGTATGGAAGAACGTGTTCAACTTTTATATGCAATGTTTCAGGCAGAAAAACAGCGTCTACAGAAAAAAATCAAAATCAGCTCTAAAGTTTATAATATTTTATTGACACATACCTTTCCTGGAAACATAGGAGGATTGAAAAGTTGTGTACAATCTTGTTGCGTGAAGTCCTTATTTGATACCAACGAACAAGGAGAATTATTGGTACGTTTACATAGTCTTCCAAGTGCCATGTTAAATGATTATGCTAATAAACATCAAAGCGTTACTTCAAGTGTAGATGTAGAATATATCGAAGCTGATGAGCTTGCGAAATTTATACATAAAGAAACACCGATTATTTGTTTAAATGAAGAATTATTGACTACCTTTTTGAATTATGAACAACATACGATTGGCGTAGAAGAATGTTTTCATAAATTACAAACTCATATACATGATTACTTTGACCACGTCTTCTTTAAAAATTTTGATGCCAAAGAAAAGGATTTTTATCAAAATGGAGTAGAAAGTATTTTTGATCTTATATCAAGTCGTTATGGATTAAAAATAAGTAACAATGATTTGTTGAGTATCAGTCTTTATCTCCATGATTATCATAAGAACTTCCATAGTTATCATAATTGGATGATACAAAATAAGGAAGCCTGTGCAAGATTTCAGGCTTTTATGAAAAATGAATTTTATCATGAATATCATGTAGCGATGGAAATATGTCATTATCTTCATTCCTATATGGATATGGAAATATTAGGTATGGTATCAATCATATTGGTTCAATTGATTCGTAATCTATCTAACAATAAGGAAACTCGTCATGTGGTTGCGATTATCTTGGCACATGGTTTCTCTACTGCTTCTTCAATTGCGGATGCGACAAATAAATTTTTGGGTAACTATGTTTTTGATGCCATTGATATGCCATTGAATGTGGATACCAATACCATCATAGAAAAGCTGAATCTCTTTCTAAGTCGTACCGGAAATTTTGAGGAATTATATTTATTGGTAGATATGGGAAGTCTTGAGGATATCTACAAAGGTATTCATGTAGAGCATGCTAATATCGGTATCATCAATAATATTTCTACCAAGGCAGCATTGGAAATAGGTAATGGTATCATACAAAACCAAGAGATGGAAGATATCTTCCAAAATGTCATTTCCTACAGCAATACGATGTATCATATTGAAAAGCATCGAGATCAAGAAAAGGTTATTTTATGTTCTTGTGCCAGTGGAATCGGAACGGCAGAAAAGTTAAGAACGATTATTCAAGATTCTCTACCTCAAGATAGTGGAATCATTGTGAAAACCTATCAATACAATGAATTAATTGAAAAAGGAAGCAATAATACCTTCTTTGATAGTTATCATGTATTATGCGTCATAGGTACCTTAAATCCTAATATTGAGGGATTGCATTTTGTGCCGATAGAAGATTTGATCATCTCAGATAATCTAAGAGAGTTAGATCAATATATGAAGGATAGTTTAGATGCAAAAGAGTTAAGCGAGTTTCGTAAAAACATTGTAAAAAACTTTTCTTTATCTAATATCATGAGTAATTTAACGATTCTTAATCCAAATAAATTGCTGGAACATGTTGCAGATGCAATTGATCGATTACAAAATGCAATGGATATGAAATTTTCTAATGCTACCTGTTTTGGTCTATATGTACATATTAGTTGTTTGATTGAACGTTTAGTTATGAATAAGGGAATCGAAACTTATCAGGATATGGAACGTTTTGTAAGGCAGGAGGAAAAATTTATATCTCTTGTGAAACAGACCTTTAAGGAAGTGGAAGACTTCTATGGTGTAGATATACCGATTGCCGAAATCGGATATATTTACGATTATATAAAAAATGATCACGATTTTTAATCAAGTGTGTCCTCTGTAGCACACTTTTTGCTTGTATACAAGTGAGTTAAAAACCTGTGTGTTTTCGAAAAAAGAATGGCCGTGGCACAGTATTTGCTTGTATAAAAATGAAGAGAGGAGTGGAAGATTGAGTAAGATCATATTAGCATCCCATGGAGAACTATCAAAGGGACTATTAAATTCAGTATCAATGATCGTAGGAGATCTTGCAAAAGATGTAGAAACATTTAGCTTGTATCCAGGTCAAAGTCCGAATGATATCTTGCATCAGATAGAAGCGGATGTCAGAAACAATGAAGAAGAACAATATCTGATTTTGTGTGATATCAAAGGAGGTAGTGTTCATACAACATTATCTAAGCTTATTGTCTATCCTAATGTTGTTGTCATATCCGGAATGAACATGAATATGGTATTGGATCTCATATTGAGCCATCAAAACGGATTAACAGAGTCAGCGTTTGAAGGCTTGATTCAAAATGCGAAAGAAGGTATTACCCTATTAAGCAAAACGATCGCAGAATGCGATGATGAAGATTTCTAAAGGAGGAAATTCAAAATGATCAAGTTATTGAGAGTAGATCACAGATTATTACATGGACAGGTAGCATTCTCATGGACATCTCATCTTTCAGCAGATTGTATCTTGATTGCAAATGATGAAGTATTAAATGATAGCTTAAGAAAAACAACCATGAAGTTGGCAAAACCAAATGGTACTAAGTTGGTTATGAAAACCATCAAAGATTCTATTGAAGCAATCAACAGTGGCGTTACAGATAAATATAAATTATTGATCGTTGTAGAATCCATTCAAGATGCTTATGCATTAGCAAAAGGTTGTGAGCAGGTAAAAAGTATCAATTTGGGTGGAACCAAGGCAAAAGATGGCACAAGAAATTTATCTAAAGCCATCAATGTCTTACCTGAAGAAGAAACATTGTTGAAAGAATTGATTCAAGATGGCTATGAAGTTGAAATCAGAATGGTACCGGATGATAATAAGGTACTTGTTGAGAAAGTATTGTAAGAAGGAGGAGAAGGTATGGTACAGGCAATTTTATTAGGTTTGGTAGCAATGCTTGGTAATGCAGAATATCTGTTAGGAACAAGTTTATTATCAAGACCGATCATTATGGGAACATTAACAGGATTGGTATTAGGGGATATTCCAACCGATGTAACTTTGGGGGCAACATTGGAGCTGGCTTTTATGGGAGCATTCTCTATCGGTGCCAGTATTCCTCCGGAAATGATTTCCGGTACGGTATTGGGTACTGCATTTGCGATTACAACAGGATCAGGTGCTGAAACTGCATTAACGGTAGGATTACCGGTTGCATCTCTTGTTTTGATTGCGAAAAATGTCGGAATGGTATTCATACTACCACCATTTGTTCACAAAGCAGATAAGTATGCTGCACAGGGCAATATGAAAGGTGTCGCAAGAATGCATTATCTTGGTGGTTTGTTTGGTGTCAATTTGATCATCGGTGTCATTGTGGCAATCGGATTCTATGCAGGAGGACCTGCTGTACAATCATTACTGGATGTCATTCCGGAATGGGTATCTAAAGGATTAGAAATCACAATGGGATTATTACCGGCAATTGGATTTGGTTTATTACTACAAATGACTGTCAACAAAAAGGTTGCATGCTTCTTTATGCTAGGATTTGCACTATCATCTTATCTTGGTATTCCGGTAACCGGTATCGCAATCTTCGGTGCAATTATTGCAATCGTTGTAACACAATTAGATAAAAACACAAAACTTCAAGCAGTAAGTACAGAAGGAGGAATAGATGAAGATGACGACTTCTAATAAATTAACAAAAAAAGAGATCAATAAGGTATTCTGGAGATCCTTTGGGATGGAATGGGACTGGAACTATGAGCGACAAATGAACATGGCTTATTGTTATGCATTACTACCGGTCATTGAAAAACTTTATGATAAAAAAGAAGATCAGATTGCCGCAATGCAAAGACATCTGGAATTCTTCAATACAACACCGCATTTATCTACTTTGATTCTGGGAATTACTGCCGCAATGGAAGAAAGTAATGCCAATGATCCTGACTTTGATACCGAAAGTATCAACAACGTTAAGATTTCCTTGATGGGACCTTTGGCCGGAATCGGAGATTCCTTTATTTGGGGTACCTTAAGAATTATCGCTACCGGAGTAGGATTATCTTTGGCAACCAAAGGAAATATTTTAGGACCGATTTTATTCTTATTGATTTTCAATATCCCTGCACAGGGCTTACGTCTATATTTGATGAATGCAGGTTATAAGCTAGGATCATCTTTCTTAGAAAAAATTCAACAAAGTGGTTTGATGGAAACCTTGACTTATGGTGCATCCATTCTTGGTTTGACAGTGATCGGTGCCATGACCGCAGAAAATGTTTCCATCAGTATACCCTTAGCAATCGGTTCAGGTGATGAGGCCACAACTATCGGAGATATATGTAATAATATCATGCCAGGCTTATTGCCATTGGGATTCACGTTATTTATTTATTTCTTATTGAGAAAGAACATCAAAACAACAACCCTGCTTGTGTTATGTGCAATCATCGGCCTAGCTGGATCATTCTTTGGAATTTTAGGTTAACGAAAGAGAGGAAAAAAGAACATGTTAAAATTGAATGAACAAAAACAAATCGATAGTGTAAGAGGAGCATTGGCATTAAGAGGAGCCATTAATGAAATCGTAGATGGTATTTGTAAAGAAGGTTATAAAAATATTTGTTGGTTAGGAATCGGAGGAACTTGGGCAAGTAGTATGCAGGCAACGGTTCATATGAAAGAATATTCCGCCATTGAAACATGGGCTGAAAATGCTGCTGAATATCTAACTACCGGAAATAAACGTATTGGGAAGGGAACCATCGTCATTACTTCTTCCGTAACAGGAAATACCATCGAAGTAGTCAAAGCAGTAAAAAAATGTCAAGAAGCTGGTGCTAAAGTCATTGGGTTCATTGATATTGAAACAGCAGATTTGGCTAAAATGGTAGATTATTGTATTTCTTATGGACAAAATGAACAATTGAAATTCTTTATGGTTGCGGATCGTTTTATGGTGAACAATCATGAAATGGACTTCTATGAAGATATGTATCAGAATTTTGAAACGTATTTGCCAGAAGCTTTGGTTGAAGTAGAAAAGAAAGCAGACGATTTTGGACAAGCTTTCGCAAAACAACACTGGAATGATGAACTACACTACTTTGTAGGCGCAGGAAATCAATGGGGTGCAACGTATTCTTATGCGATGTGTTATTGGGAAGAACAGCTATGGATCAAAACAAAATCCATAACAGCTCCTGAATTCTTCCATGGTATGTTTGAAATTGTCACAAAAGAAACACCAGTGACCGTTTATGTCGGAGAAGATGCACAGCGTTCCCTTTCTGAACGTGTAGTAAACTTTATTCCTAGAATTTGCGCTAATTATACAGTGATCGATACCAAAGATTATGAATTAAAAGGAATCAAAGAAGCATATAGAGGACATATTTCTCACTTAGTCATGCATGCGGTAAATAATCGTATTGATGCTTATATGGAAAAAGAAACATGTCATCCTATGGAAATTCGTAGATATTATCGTAAACTGGAATATTAAAAGATTCAATGAGGAAGTTGAAAGCAATCATCTTCGATATGGATGGGGTACTCTTTGATTCAGAAAGAGCTTATATGGATCGTTTGAATCGTTTTATGAATCAAGATGGAAAACAACTTTCCATGGATATACAAAGGAAGCTATTAGGATCTGGTGATCAAGAGAAATGGAACGTCTTTGATACCATGTATGAAGGACGTCTGAGTAGAGAACAGTTCTTTAAGCGATATGATGAATATTATCGAAATGAGCCGTTCTCTTATCGATCACTTCTCTTTGATGGAGTAATAGATACCATATCTACTCTAAAGAAGCAGGGTTATCGCTTAGCATTGGCTTCTTCCTCTACTTTATATGAAATACACTCTGCTTTAGAAGAATGTCAGTTAACATCGTATTTTACTTCGATATTAAGTGGAGAACAATGCGTTAAGACAAAGCCGGATCCACAAATCTATTTGGATACCTTAAAGGCGTTAGATATTCAGACACAAGATTGTATCGTTGTAGAAGACAGTACTTATGGAATACGTGCAGCAAAAGCCGCAGGTCTATATGTAGTCGCAAAAAAAGAGGATACGATCAAAGTAGATCAAAGCGAAGCAGATGATATCATATCTCATCACCATGAGCTGTTTTCTATCATCAATAAATTGGAAAGGAGTGATATCCAATGAAAAAAATGACAATGCAGGATTATATAAAAGAAACTCCTATCGTTTGTAGAAATAATATCCAACATGCGAAAACGTTGGTTCGACCTTTATTAGATCAAATGAAGGGAAAAGATATCAAAGCTATATGGTTGATTGCGTCAGGATCAAGCTTTAATAGTTGTCATTGTGCAAGAGCAATGATGCGTTTATGTCTAAAATGTGAAATCAAAATTATCACACCATTTACGTTTACTTATTATGAACATGACATCAAAGAAGAAGACCTTGTTTGTGTTATCTCACAAAGTGGTTTGAGTACCAATGCAATCGAAGCATTGAAAAAACTAAAAGCAATGAACCATACTACCATAGCATTAACAGGTAATCCTAATAGTGATATCAAGGAATATGCAGATCTTGTGATTGATTATGGTGTAAAAGAAGAACTCGTCGGCTATGTAACAAAAGGAGTTACCACATTATGTTTATTCCTGATGTTATTTGCAATCGAAGCAAGCAATCATCAGGAGTATTTTGGAGAGCTGGAAAAAGCCATTGATCTAAATGAAGAAATGATAGATAAAACATTAGCGTTTATCCCACTACATTATAAGAATTTAACTTCTATGCGGCATATTTATTTCTGTGGTGCAGGAAGTAATTATGGAACTGCATTAGAAGGTACGTTAAAAGCAGGAGAGACCATTCATATCCCTAGCTGTTGTTATGAAGTGGAAGAATATATTCATGGACCTAATTTACAGCTGACACCGGAATACAATGTTATCTTCTTTGATGGTGGGGATGTCGCAAGTGAACGAGTGAAACAAGTATATCTAGCGACACGTAAGGTGAGTGATCGTGTATATATGATCAGCAATCATCCAGACTTGAAACAAGATTCCCATGTGCTTTCTTTATCAGATCAGGTCATGAGTGAATGTGCACCATTAGCATATCTTCCATTTGTACAATTGTTAAGCTATGTCATCAGCAGTGATTTAAATAGTGTCAAACAACATCCATTATTAAAGGAGTTTAAAAAGATCGCCAGCGCTAAAACAGAAAGTTTTGTGAACTATGACGATGATGAATAAGAAACACTCTGTCTTACAGTGAATCGCTGTAGGCACAGAGTTTTTTTACTCTCAAGTTGATTTTACATTGCATTTTTGATATATGCCCTGTAAGATAGGAATAGATAAAGGAGATGTTGTGTATGCCAATGGTTATGCCGGTATTAACGATGTTATTGAGAGAAATCAATGTCACAAATAAAAAAGGAAGTTCTTATGATATAGCGAAAGCTTTGTTAGATCATTATCATGAGATACCGAATCGAACCATTCATGAGATGGCTGATGAATGTTATATATCTTCTGCATCATTATCTCGTTTTATTCGAACAATTGGCTTTGATCATTATACAGATTTCAAAGAAGCTTGTCGTAAAGAAATCGGAATCGAGGTAGACTATTCCAAGGATGTATCCAAGGCCAGTATTGATGATATGCGACCTATCATAGAACGATATACGGAAAGTATCAAGCATAATATTGATTATACCTATCAACAAATGGATTTTTCTCAATTGGAACGCATTTGTAAAATGATGTTTGAAGCAAAAGAAATTGCCTTTTTCGGATTAGAATTTGCGATGTTATTAGGACAACATTTTCAAGTTAAAATGGCAAGTATGAATAAACTGGTACGATTGGGTTTGACTTATGAGGAACAAAAAGAGATTGCTCAACAGCTTCCTGAGCATGCGCTTGTATTTGTGGCTTCTTTAGAAGGTGGATATTTTTATCGAAATGATGAGGTTATGAATATCTTTCAACAAAAGCATGTAACCATTGTCGCAATGACGATGAATGAAAATACGAAAATGACAAAAGATATCGATGAAATTTTGATATGTAATAAAGTTAACAGTAATACAGAGGGAAGAATAACATTATTGTATATGATAGAAATCTTGTTGATGTATTATTTTGTGAATTATCAAATGTACCATATGGAATAGCATGATGAATTTCAATATTTGAAACTGACTTGGTGATTATGAAATTACCGGGTCTTTTTTGATGACAGAAAAAAAGTAGTTCCATGATAAAGTGTAACTGTAAGATATGAGGAGGTTATATATGGAAAATCAAAGATTTTCGAATACGTTTCTCTGGGGTGCCAGCACAAGTGCTTTTCAAATCGAAGGAGGGTATTTAGAAGGTGGCAAAGGACTTTCTACCACAGACTGTAGAAACGTTTTAAAGGGGATTGCCAATAGCTTTGTCGCAAGTGATCATTATCATCATTGGAAAGAGGACATCGCTTATATGAAAGAGCTTGGTATTGGCATTTATCGCTTTTCCTTTAGTTGGGCTAGAATTATGCCGGATGGCTGGAATGTCAATGAACAAGGGTTACAGTTCTATGATCAAATCATAGAGGAATGTTTAAACTATGGCATACAACCTTTTCCTACGCTTTATCACTTTGAAATGCCACAAGCATTGGTTGATGAATTTGGCGGATGGAAATCAAGAAAATGTATCGATGCTTATATCAAATATGCGAATATTTGTTTCCATCGTTGGAAAGGAAAGATACGTTATTGGGCAACCATCAATGAGCAATTGATTGCTTGTGCTGCATCTGATTTAAATGGAAATCATGAAACAGATCCTAAACAAAAATTAAAAGATATGTATCAAATGAGTTATCATATGTCCATTGCAGAGAAAAAAGCATTTCAGTTATTAAAAGAACTAGATGCTGACGCAAAAATTGGCGTTGTATGTTCCATGCAGGTCATTTACCCTGAAACATCTCATCCTATGGATATACAAGCCGCAAGTGATGCACAAGATTTCCTACAACATATGTATCTTGATATGAGTGTTTATGGGAGATATCCACAACGTGTGATACATTACCTGAAAAAGAAACAGCTTTATCCTAATACAGAAAAAGAAGATGAAGCATTGCTAGGTTATGGTCCTGATTTTATCGGTATCAATTATTACGCAAGCAACTGTGTGAAGGCAAAAAACGCAGAGGAAGACGAGCAAAAACTACCACCGTTTTATCGTAATGATTTATTTTCTATGGCAATCAATCATCATTTGCCTAGAACAAAATGGATGGAATATGGCATTGATCCATGTGGTTTATCTATAGGGATTCGCCAATTGTATGAACGTTATCATCTACCGATCATGATTACAGAAAACGGATTGGCTTGTTGTGATGAACTTGTTGATCATGAGGTAAACGATGATGATCGTATCGAATATTTACAAATGCATATTCTAGAGTGTCAAAAGCTCATTGAAGAAGGATATCCGCTGATTGGTTATTGTCCTTGGTCATTGATTGATGTACTAAGCTCTCATCAAGGTTTTTCTAAACGCTATGGTTTAATTTATATTGATAGAACAGATGAAGATGAAAAAGAGTGTGCTAGGATACCTAAAAAAAGCTTTGCATGGTATCAAAATTTAATCAAACAAAATAGGAAGGATGAACGATATGAATAAATTTATGACAATGATGGAACATTATCTCGTTCCATTAGCAAACAAGATTTCCGCAAACCGCTACTTAAAGACAATCAGTAATGGTTCTATGGCTTTGCTTGGCATCATTATGCTAGGTTCCTTGTTTACTGTGATATCCAGTATTACTTGGGAACCTTATCAAACTTTTTTGACAAGTTCAGGATTGGGCACGTTACTAGGCTATGTACCGGATTTCACAATTGATCTATTGGCATTATATATGGCATTTTCCATTGGGTATCAAGGCGCAAAAATATTTGAAATCAAAGATAAAGCATTCAATGCAGGAGCGATTTCACTTGTTTGTTTCTTGTTGTTAACACCAATCAACACGACCGCAATGGAAGGCTCTACCTTTTTAGATATCAGCTATCTAGGCGCTAAAGGTGTTTTTGTCGCTTTGATAACCGGTATTATCACAGTGAAGATCCTTGCCTTCTTTGTAAAACGTAATTTTACGATCAAAATGCCAAATGGGGTACCATCCATGGTTATGGAATCCTTCTCAGCTTTGATTCCCGCTACGGTTATTGTTGTATTATTTGCGTTGATAAAGTTTGGGTTTGCGCAGACGTCTTATGAAACAGCGAACAACTTCATTTATACGATACTACAAACTCCGATTCAATCATTAACAGGTAGCTTACCGGCCTTTCTTTTATTGATACTGGTATCTCAATTATTATGGTTCTTTGGCGTTCATGGTTCTATGACGGTATTACCGATCCTTTTCCCTATCTTCC
Organism: Hoskinsella mucinilytica; assembly: GCF_045223415.1. Classification (NCBI taxonomy): domain Bacteria; kingdom Bacillati; phylum Bacillota; class Erysipelotrichia; order Erysipelotrichales; family Erysipelotrichaceae; genus Hoskinsella; species Hoskinsella mucinilytica. The sequence continues at coordinate 17,543 of NZ_JBEQZJ010000018.1, forward strand.
TTGGTTATCTTGCAGAAAATACAGCAGCAGTAGAAGCCGGAAAGATAGCACCAAATGTAATCAATTTCGGTTTATATGATCTGGCTTGTCTTGGCGGTTGTGGCGCAACCATAGGTTTGGTTATCGTCATGTTCTTTTTCTCAAAAAGCAAACGATACAAAGCCTTTTCTAAGCTTGTATTACCTTGTGGCTTATTCGGAGTAAATGAACCAGTCGTATTTGGCATGCCATTGATGTTGAATGTCATGATGCTGATTCCTTTCTTATTAACACCGATCATTATCGTCACAATCGGTTATCTTCTTATTCAACTTCATGTGATTACACCTACCATCGGTGTGTTAGGTGCCGGTTCCTTACCACCACTTGTTCATGGTATCGTACAAGGTTCTCTATCATTTGGTATCTATGAACTGTTTGCTACAGTTCTATCCATGATCCTTTACTTCCCATTCTTCAAAATTCTAGATAAACAAGCATGTGTTGAAGAACAAGTTGCGGAAAAAGACGAAATCTCATCTGAAGATGATCTGTCTTTTGAAAAGGAGGACTTATGATAGATATCTTTCAATATCCCGATATCACATTTCCTAAAGGGTTTCTATGGGGCGCAACTACCGCAGGACAACAGATTGAAGGAAACAATTGTTCCTATCTTGATGATCCTCACTGTGCACCACCCTTTGCTTATGGTGGAGTACCTTATGAAATGGCAGGAAATGCTTGTGATAGTTATAACCGATACGAAGATGACATTCAGCTATTGAAACAGATGCATATGGGAGTGTATCGTATGTCAATCGAATGGTGTCGTATAGAACCTCGAAAGGGATGTTTTGATGAAGTTGCTATAGAACATTATCTTCATCAGCTACAACGGTTAAAAGAAGAAGGAATTCAAGTATGTTTAACATTACATCACGTATCACATCCAACATGGTTTCATGAAGAAGGCGCATTTCATACCTTAGAGAATATGGATGTTTGGGAACGCTATATTCATAAGGTCGCAAAAACTTATCACGCCTTTGTAGATTATTGGATTGTCATAAATGAAATGAATCTGGCTTTTGAATATAGTGAAGAGGAGCGTATTCATATGCTTCAATATCATGCAAGAGGTTATCATATCATAAAAAAATATAGTGATAAACCAATCAGTTCTACATTATCTTACTCTATGAAAGAACCCTTTCGAGGTAAATATGATCATGCGGATACAGTGATGGCAGATTACATTGATTATGTTGAAAATGAATTCTTTATTCATGCCATTCGAACAGGCGAAATCGTGATGCCTTTTCATGATGCCGTTTATTTACCTGAGGTAAAAGATACTTGTGACTTTTGGGCTTTGAATACGTATATTCGTCAATTTATCAATAGCAGAAAACGTGAATTTCGCTTTGATACCTATCAAGCAACACATTTTAAAGCTTTGTCAAAACCCTTTTTCACAGAAGAAATCAATCCTGATATCATGATTGAAATGTTGATGAGATTTAAAGATAAACCGGTCATGATTACGGAAAATGGTATTGCAGTTGAAGATGATAGAATTCGTATGGTATACCTTAGTGCTATGCTACAAGCAATGCGACAAGCGATGGACTTAGGCGCAAATGTAATCGGATATCTTCATTGGTCTTTATTAGATAACTGGGAATGGGGTACTTATCATCCAACGTTTGGACTAGCTAGTGTTGATCCGATTTCAAAAGATAGAACGCTAAAGGAAAGTGGCAAACTTTATGGAAGGATCGCACAGGAAAACGGATGGAATCAAACCATGATCAGATCCTTTTTGAAAGAATTACCATCTATCATAAATTTAAAATAAGATATTCAAAGATTAACATGATTCAAACAATTCTATGTTATGATGTAGATAACATGGAGGTGTTGTTTATGATACAGATTTTAGTAGTAGAAGATGATCCTGGGTTAAACCATAGTGTATGTAAATATTTAACTGACTGTTGTTATGAGGCAAAGGGATGTTTTCATCCGGAGAAAGCATATGATCTTATGTATATGCAATCTTTTGATATGATCATTTCCGATATCATGATGCCTGGAATCGATGGTTTTGAATTTGCGGAAACAATACGAACCATGGATCAAACAATACCGATTTTATTTATGAGTGCAAGAGATGATATATCCTCTAAACAAAAAGGATTTCGTATAGGAATTGACGATTATATGGTAAAACCAATTGATTTAGAAGAACTTAGTCTACGCATTCAAGCATTGTTGAGACGAGCTCATATCGCAAATGAGAAAAAAATCATCATAGGGAATTTGATCATGGATGCAGATGCAATGACCATAACAATTAATGAAGAAGAAAAACCATTCACAACCAGGGAGTTTCATATTCTTTATAAATTGCTTTCTTATCCTAATAAAACTTTTTCTAGATCTCAACTTATGGATGAGTTTTGGGGTCTGGAAAGTGAAACAAGTTTACGTGCGGTAGATGTTTATATCACCAAGCTAAGAGATAAGTTATCATCCTGTGTAGGCTTCCAAATCACCACTGTACGTGGGATAGGATATAAGGTCGTATTACTATGAAAAAGACAATAGAACCTAAAATTAAATATTTTTCATTTATAGAATTTTTAAGTATATTTTGTACCCTTATGATACTTTCTTCACTTCCAGCGATGATGTATGGAACACCGTTCAAGCAACTTCTTCAAAATGATTATGTTTTATGGTATATCTTATATTGGTTGATCGTTACATGTATCATTTGTTTGATCACTGCATGGCAAAAGAAAAAGACATTTTCTAAGCCACTGACCAAATTAAGAACAGCCAGCAAGGCAGTAGCCTCAGGAGATTTTTCTGTATACATAGAGCCAATTCATTCTTTAGATAAAAGAGATTATATGGATGCGATGTTTGAGGATTTTAATCATATGGTAAAAGAATTAGGTAGTATTGAAACCTTAAAAAATGATTTTATATCTAATGTATCACATGAAATTAAAACACCATTATCCATTATTCAAAATTACTCGGCATTATTGAAAAAAGATACGCTGTGTCAAGAGGAGCGTGAAGCGTATCTTACTATCATCATGAACGCAACAAAAAAATTAACCAATTTAGTTAGTAATATATTAAAATTAAATAAATTAGAAAATCAAGAAATCCTATCACCTTCATCTTCCTATGATTTATGTAGACAATTAAGTGATTGCCTACTAACATTTGAATATGAATTAGAGAGAAAACATATCGAGGTACATATGGATATCGAAGATAAGGCCATGGTCAAAACAGAAGAAGATTTAATGCAAATCGTATGGAATAATCTTTTCTCCAATGCAATCAAATTTATGGAACCTGGTGGTAGCATTTATATCAAGCAACAATCAGAAGATGACAGCATTTTAGTTGAAGTAAGAGACACAGGCTGTGGTATGACAGAAGAAACCTTACAACATATTTTTGATAAATTTTATCAAGGTGATACATCTCATTCTCAAGAGGGCAATGGTCTAGGATTAGCCTTGGCCTATCGTATTATGGAGAAAACAGGAGGCACGATCAGTGTCACTAGCAAAGTAAAGGAAGGAACGTCATTTTTTGTGAGAATTCCCAAAGATGAGTAAAAAAAGACATTCCTGCCTTTTCTATTTATAACAAATCTTTTTGACAAAGAAGTAAACGATCATGTAATAGGATTTGTGTATCTCCTTTAGGAACCATGGTTTTTTGATCTCGTTTGATCATAATAATAAGAAAGTCATTCTTTTTATTGATTTCATGTAGTTGCTTATTTAACCAGATATGTTGTGCATCAATGATGATTTCTTCTAAGGGAATTTCAGTATCATCATAATAAATAGGGGAACACATCACAAGAATATCATCTGCCAATATAGTAGTACTTCCTTCTGGAAGTATTTTTTCATTTTTTCGCTTGATCATAACGACGAGCATTCCTGTAGGCATGATAACTTCGCTAAGCTGTTTATTGATCCATGGATGTTCTTTTGTGATATGCGTTTCAATTAAGATCGGACTGTTTTCATCACGATAATCATTAAAAGTGAGCATTGTATTATTTGATTCATCCTCAATATCTAGGATGTGTGCAATATGGGGAAGAAAAGAGCCTTGTAGGGTAATAGATAACAAGGAAACAAAGAAGACAATATGAAAGATATCATTATTCATATAGGCAGGACTTACAACAGTCAAAATAGCAAACACGATAGAAGCAGCTCCTCTTAGACCACACCAGGAGATAAATAGTTGTTCTTTCCATGGTACGCCAAAGGGCGTTAAAAGTAATGCAACACTAAGAGGACGGGCGATACAGGTCAAGATGATGAAAATTAGGAAGGCTGGAAACATAATCTCTGGAATTTGCGATGGAAAGGCTAATAGACCAAGTAGGAAGAATAAACATATCTGCATCAAAGATGAAATACTATCGAAGAAAGCAACAACTTCTACTTTATGATCCATAGTATGATTTCCCATCACGATTGCGGCAATATAGACGCTTAAAAATCCATTTCCGGATAAAAGAGTAGGTAACGTATATGCAAGTAAGGCGATGCCTGCCAATAAAATGATTTGCATTCCCGTATCTTTAAAGCGTAGATTCTTGAAGATGAAGGATCCTAGATACCCAATAAGAAACCCACATCCTAGACCAAACCCGATTTGTGCAATTATCAATTTTGGTAGTGATATTGCAGATGGTGCCATGATCTGTAAGATAAGAACTGTTAACATATATGCAAAAGGGTCATTACTTCCACTTTCCATCTCTAATAAAGGGGCTATACCATGTTTTAAGTTTAGTTTTTTCATACGAAGAATAGAGAAAACACTAGCAGCGTCCGTAGATGCTAAGACAGCTCCTAACAAATAGCCTTCTATACCTGTACCTAAAATGATATGTGCAAAGAAGCCTACCAAAAAACAGGTTGTAATGATACCAATCGACGATAATAAACATGCTTTGCCTGCGACAGGTTTCACTATTTTCCAATTCATACAAAATCCACCATAAAACATTATAAAAATTAAAGAAATGGTACTTATTTTCTCTGTTAATTGATAATTGGCAAAATCAATACGGAAAATACCATCACTTCCAAATATCATCCCCAAGGCAATGAAGATCAATAAAGAAGGAATGCCAAAACGATGAGATATACGGGATGATAAGGTGCAAATAATGGTAATAATAGCGATAAAGAATAAAATTTCTGTCATAAAACACACCACCTCTTTTCTATCTTTAGTATACCATATTCCAAACAGATAGAAAAAAGCATCCTTGAGGATAGAATTTAATGAATTTGAAAATTTATGTGTTTTCTTAAAGGGTTAGAACCTTGTAAGATTAAAATAACCTGTTACTATTTGATATGAATTAAAGATCAAGCAACTATCAGAAAGTAGATTCGTTGAAGTAAGAGATACCCGGATTCTTGTCAGAATTTTAAAAGTGATGAAAAAAAATAAAAAACTGTGATTTTTTCATCATCTGAAAAGTCACAGTTTTTACTATTATGATGCTCGTTATTGACCTAATAACGAAAGAATCTGATTACATTCCTGATCGATATCCAATGTTTCACTTTTCAAATGTAGATCACAAGGTTCATGATCAAAACATCCATGTTTTCTTTCCAACATCATTTTGACAGGAGCCGGAAGATTTCCATGCATACGCTGTGCAAAACGCTCCTGAATGGTTTCTAGATCCGCAGTGATGACAATACGAACAGATTGATCAGGTAGAAAAGCTAATTGATCTTTTTCAGTAATAACATAGATGATGCTGTTTCCATGAACTGCCGTTGCTAATTTTTGTCGAAATAATGATGCTGCTTCAGATTCATTTTTAGACATTCTTATATAGTCTTTACCGGATATGACTTCAGCATTTATCCGTGAAGCAAGAGCTTTTGCTAATGTAGATTTTCCCGTACAACTTTCTCCAATGATTCCAATCACCATAATAAAACCTCCTTATATGATTTTTAATAGTACAGTTCAATTTTAACAAACTGATGGAACATTGTCTATCTTGAAAAAATTCTTATTCATAATTCTGAAACAATTCTGAAGTAAATCATAAACAAAAGATTTGTATACTAAGCTTGTTTAAAGGAGGTCATTATCATGGCAAAATCAAAATTAGTAAAATGGAATAAGAAAATTGAAGAAAAAGCAGTGGATGGATATTCACGTATAGAATCGGCAGTTGTTGGAAAATATCAACAAATAGAAGATACCTTTGTAGATCAATTCCTCACAAGAGATCATGAAACCATCGAAGAAGCTAAGATCAGATTGAAAAAAGAAAAGGATATGCGAGGTGCAGAACATGAAAAAAAGTAAATATATCAGTCTTGTGATTGGTGTGTTTGGCATCATGTTGATTGGACTGAGTATGTGTATGTGTACGATACCAAAGTGGAATTTACAAAGAGAAGGAACGATATTAGGTCTGATAGGACTATTTGTTTTATGGTTCATGGTGATTGTTTATCGTAAGATGGAACACAAAGCGCCATTGGTTTATTCAAAGAAAACCATTCTAAAGGTGATCGGTATACTATTGGGATTACTGGGGTTTGGTATAGGCATGTGTTTCACTATGGTATTTCATCAAATGTTACTTGGTATTGTGATTGGCATGCTTTCGATTATGATGTTGATAGGTTTTATACCTTTTATGATTGGATTAAAGTGAGGTATTATGATGAGAGAAAATGTGATTGGATATGAATATAAAGAAATTATTACAGATCATAGGATGGAGGCTATATATAGAGATTGTCTTCCTTACTTTGGCTGGCAATTGGATGCATCAATACCATCAGTGAGGAAACAAGAAACAATTATTTTAAGATTTAAACGAGATCGAAAACTATGTAATAAATCAGAATTAACACGTTTACAGCGACAGTTTGAGGCATATGTGAAGGAAATCATTGAGCTAGAAGCATCAAAAACAACGAAGGCAAAAATTGTTTCTTTTACAGTGGGACTTGTAGGAACTGCGTTTATGGCAGGCGCTACTTTTTCTTACTTAGGAGGACATGTGTTTTGGATGATATTACTTGCGATACCTGCTTTTTTAGGGTGGATCCTTCCTTATCTATTATATCGATCCATTGCTGAGAAACAAACTAGAGAAATCAATCCTTTGATTGAACAACTAAATGATGATATTTATACAATCTGTGAAAAAGCCAATCTGTTGTTGATAAAATAGATTGAAAATGAAAACACACATTTATAAAATCAAAAAGAAATATTTTAATAACTTCTATGATCGTAGTATTGCCTTTAGCTCTTTATCTTTCTTTATGAATCTCAGTGTGGGTATTGTAAAATTGTTTTATGGAATTTATGATTCTTCTATTTGGTTTATGATTCTAAGTGGATATGACATCATTTTATGTATTGCGAAAGGCTACATACTAATATTATCTAAATCATTACATAACAATGAATTAAAGATACAAAATTATCATCATATTGGCTTCTTTATCTTTTTTCTAGGTCTTTCTTATTTTGTTTTATGTATATGGATGCTTATTTTCAATGAAAAAAGGATGTATCCTAGCTATTTATTATATGGCGTAACAGCCTTTGCTTTTTATAAGATAGGGAGTGCCATCTATGGGATGGTTATCGTAAAAAAACAGGAAAATAGTCTATTATCTATGTTGAAAATGATACATTTCATGGATGCTTGTGTATCTATTGTCACCATACAATGTGCAATTTTAGTTATGAAGCATTCTGATCATGCGATAAACAGTAGTGCTATCTTAGGTATGACGATCAGTCTTATCTTTATGGCGATAGGATATCATATGAAAAGAAAATATAAAATCCATATTCATAAGAAAAGAGATATAATATAGGTAAAAGAATTTCTAATGGAGGTAATCTTAAATGAAGAAGAAATTGGTCATATGTGATATTGATGATACCTTGATCGTAAAACATGAAATGCTATCTGAACGGGCAAAAACTATGATTCAGACGATTCGAGAGCAGGGGATCTATTTTGGCATTGCATCTGGAAGGTCGTTAGAAGAAGTAAAACGAATGGTTCGATCATGGGGATTTGAAGATCTTGATGTTCTGATTTCACTGAATGGTTCTGTTTTATGGGATGGTGTTGAGAAAAAAGAACATCGATATTTTATTATGAAGAAGGAATGGATCAAAGAGGTCATCGATATTATGTCACGATATCCTACTATAAATACTTTAATGTATAAAAATGATCAATTATTATGTTCAGAGTTAGATGAGCTTGCTATGTTATCTGCGAAATCATCTAAAATGGATATTATAAGGGTAAAGGATATTTCTGATTTCTATCAAGAGGATCAAGCAAAAATTATGTTTCGAGTTCATGAAGAAGATATGAAAGACATCGAACATTATTTTCAAGAACATCCCAGTCCTAATTTTCGAGCATTTAAAACACAACCAACATTGTTGGAATTTTCTGATATCAGGGTTTCAAAGGCATATACCTTACAGAAGTTTTGTGAATTTCATCAAATAAAAATGGGTGAAGTGTTAGCATTTGGTGATACCTCGAATGATAATGATATGTTACAAGCAAGTGGATGGGGCGTCTGTCTAAAAAACGGTAGTGCTGATACAAAAATGATTGCGAATGAAATTACAGAGAAACCTTGTGATGAAGATGGTTGGGCGGATTATATGGAACATCATTTTTTCCAAGAACATCAATAAAATGTTAACATCAGGAAAAAATAGATATATATTTTAAACACCTCAGACAATCCTCACACAAATGAGAAATGATAATAGACTAATAAAGAGGAGTTGAATACCATGTTACATTCCTTCTTATTGGTTACAGCTTTGAGTCTGGATAGTTTTCTGGCATCTTTAGCCTATGGCACGAAACATATTCGTATTCCGATACAAAGTGCACTTTTGATTTCATCTATTGGAGTTTTGTTTTTGTCTTTGTCGTTATATGCTGCTAATCTATTACAGCATTTTATACCACAATGGATTTGTAGTAGCATTTCCTTTTCCATCTTTTTTCTCATTGGTCTAAGCTCGATTTTTCAAGGTACGGTCAAAAGAATATTGAAGAAATATAAACGGAAACAGTTGGAATTTGAATATAGTGGTATATCCTTTGTATTAGATGTTTATCTTGATGAAACAAAAGCAGATAGTGATCATAGCAATTATCTTTCATTAAAAGAAGCCGCTTATCTTGCGGTAGCTTTATCCATTGATTCCTTGGTCAGTGGATTTGCGATGGGAATCAGTATCCTGCATCCATTACCTGTGTTGATCATCAGCTTTTTAATGGGAATATTTGTCATTTTGTTTGGGTCCTTTTTAGGGAAAAAAGTATTTCATCAATGTAATTATGATTTGTCTTGGGTAAGTGGTATCTTATTCATGATATTGGCATTTACCAGAATATTATAAAGGTTGATGAAAATGAAAGAGACGGCCAAGAGGTGCCGTTTTTTCTTTATCGTTCGCCTTAAAAGGTGTATGCTAACATTGTTTTCTTTATCGATAGAAAAAGATGAGAAATGAGAAATATTAAAAAAGAGGGAAGTGATGATATGGTTTTTGTGAAAAAGTTCTCAAAAAATGAGAAATCAAGAACAAAACAGTTTCTAAAAACGCTAAATAGTGGTATATTTATATAGAAAAACAGGAGGTATATATTATGAGTAAGAGACCAGTTGTATTGGTTGTCATGGACGGTGTCGGAATCAGTGAAAATGAATTCGGCAATGCTGTGAAGGCTGCATACAAACCTACATTAGATGAATTATGGACAAATTGTCCACACACAGAAATTAAAGCACATGGATTGGCTGTTGGGTTACCAACAGATGGAGATATGGGAAATAGTGAAGTTGGACACAATGCATTAGGTTGTGGACAAATCTATTCTCAGGGCGCAAAACTGGTAAACGAAAACATTGAAACAGGAGAAATTTTCAATACAGATACTTGGAAAGATCTTGTGTCAAATTGTAAAGATGGAAAGATGCATTTCCTTGGATTATTATCCGATGGTAATGTACACTCTCATATCAATCATTTAAAAGCTTTGATCAAACATGCAAAAGAAGATGGCGTAAAAGAAGTTAGAATTCATGCGTTATTAGATGGCCGTGATGTTCCTGAAACAAGTGCATTAACTTATGTTGATGATATTGAAGCAACGATTGCGGAATTAAATGATGATACCTTCCATGCTTGTATTGCAAGTGGTGGTGGTCGTATGACAATCACAATGGATCGTTATGAAGCTAACTGGGCTATGGTAGAACAAGGATGGCATGTACATGTACTTGGTGAAGGAAGAGCTTTCTCAAGTGCGAAAGAAGCAATTGAAACCTATCGTAATGAAACAGGTGTAGTTGATCAGGATCTTCCAGGTTTCGTTATCGCAAAGGATGGCAAGCCTGTTGGAACAATCGAAGATGGTGATAGTGTTATTCTATTCAACTTCAGAGGCGATCGTGCACAGGAAATTTCTTTGGCTTTCGATAATGAAAACTTTGATAAATTTGACCGTGTTCGTGTACCAAATGTTATGTATGCCGGTATGCTTCAGTATGATGCAGACTTATGTATTCCTAAGAATTATTTAACACAACCACCTAAAATCAAATATACATTGACGGAAGAACTTTGCAAACACGGTATTCGTGAATATGCAATCAGTGAAACTCAGAAGTATGGACATGTAACTTATTTCTGGAATGGAAATCGTAGTGAAAAAGTAAATGCTGATTTAGAAGACTATGTAGAAATCAAATCAGATGTTGTTCCATTTGAACAGCGTCCTTGGATGAAAGCAGCAGAAATTACAGATGTATTATGTGCAGCTATTGAATCCGGAAACTATGACTTCTTACGTACCAACTATCCAAATGGTGATATGGTAGGACATACAGGTAACTTTGAAGCTACTGTCATCGGTGTAGAATCAGTTGATCTTCAGTTAGCTCGTGTGAAGAAAGCGGTAGATGCAGTCAATGGTATCTTGCTTGTAACTGCAGACCATGGTAATGCTGATGAAATGTATGAAAAGAAGAAAAAAGAAGATGCGCCAATCAAAGCAAAAACTTCTCATACATTAAATAAAGTTCCATTCATCGTATATGGTGCAGATGTTGAATTAAAACAAGATGAGAACTTAGGTTTATCTAATGTTGCGGCAACTGTAGCTGATTTATTGGAAGTTGCACCTAATGAACACTGGAACGAAAGTATCATCAAAAAGTAAGGAAAACTAAGGTGTTATCTAAGGATAATGCCTTTTTTTGAATATTATAAAAGAATTGGGGTATCTTATAAAAAACATATGCAACTGGATATGTTTCATGATAAACTAAAAGAAGAGCGGTGAAAGGAGAAAATGAAATGGAGAAATATGAAATTAGGCGAGTCAGTGAAGATGACTATCATTCGATTCATGCGTTGAACGGGCAATTAGGGTATGAATACGATGAAGAAAAGGTAAAAGAACGTATCTTGAATCTATTGGAAACAGGAACCGATATCATCAGTGTTTTAGAAATTGACAATAAGGTGGTAGGGTATATTCATGGTATTCCATATAATACGCTTTATGCGGATAATTTAATTAACATGGTAGCTATCGTATTTTCAAAAGATGATGATATAGAGAGTAAGTATATGAGAGAATTATTTTTTGAATTTGAAAAAAGAGTGAAGAAAAATGGCTATCATGGAATTCGTCTGACTGCCGATGTGGAGCGTGATATGTTACATGGGTTCTTGCTTGAAAATGGCTTTGAGAATAAGCGAGATCTAAAGCATTATATTAAATATTTTTAAATGTAAAAGGTTGTCAAAAAGGCAATCTTTTTTTCTATCATGAAATCTTTAGAAAATCTTTCGTTTTCCTACAATAAATTCTCAATATCTTTCCCTTATAATGATGATAGATGAACAAAAGGAGAGATATCTTATGGCACAAAATATTAAAAAAAGAACCATCCTTGGCATCGCAACGTTAATCGGCTTCTTTGCAGGGATGCGTCTTTATGCTCAGGAAAGAAGAAAACTAATAGAGGAGAAAGAGAGAGAACGAGAAAAACGTTGGTCCGCAATGGGATTATAAGAGAAAACTAGAAAACTTAAGAAAGAATTCATAATTTATACATAATTCTTTGACACTTTTTGAACACCTTTGATGTATAATAACAGTATCAATGCTAAGAATAGATCGGAGGAGTTCTTATGGAAGGAAAAAAAGTAAAAAAAGCAATCATTGGAGGAATCGCTACATGTGTTGGTGTATTCGGGGGCGCTAAACTGTATATGAATAAAAAGAAAGAAAAAGCAATATTAAGAGAAGAAGAACGTAAACAAGTATTAGAGGATACTGGAAAAGAATGAAAAGGATGAAAGAGGATCGTTATAGATCATTTCATCCTTTTTATTAGAATTTTACGAATGTTGCAGGTGCTCTACATTGGTTTAAGAATATTGATAAATTCTTTTTAAGTTATTGATATCAGTTAGCTTTCTTTTTTAATTCCGCAAGATGATTCGTTCGTTTGACACTTCGAAGCTTATCTAGGTTTTGTGCCAAAGTTTTTTCATATGATGAATTGGTTTGTGGCTGATAGAATCTTTCATTTTTTAAACGATCCGGTAGATATTGAATTCTTGACCAGATATCAGGTCTATCATAATCATATTGATCTTGTTCTTTCATATTCACAGGTGTGAATTTCAAGTAATCCGGTACGCTATAAGAGGTTCTTTTGATAATTTGCATGACCCGATCGATGGACTGTTCCGCACTCTTTGATTTTGGGGATAGTGTAACATCAATGACAGCCATCGCAAGAGGAATTCTTCCTTCAGGAAAGCCTACCCTTTTTGCTGCATCAATTGCCTGTACACATCGTGCTACAGCAGCAGGATTACCTAATCCGACATCTTCATAAGCGGTTACTAACAATCTTCGCTCAATGCTATCCATATCATTTGCTTCGATCATGATTCCTAGATAATATAATGCAGCATCCACATCACTGCCTCGAATGGATTTTTGAAAACCGCTTAACACATCATAATAGCCATCTCCATCGCTATCCATGCTCATATTCGGTATTTGAGAATATTGAGAAACAAGATCTTTTGTGATAACGCCATCACTTGCGATTGTGACGATTTCTAATATATTTAATGCATAACGAATATCTCCATTGCTATGTCTGGAGATGATATGTAATGCATCATCTTCAATGGTAACACTGTTATTCAGACCATCAGGATGTTGGATTGCTTTTTTTAATGCTTGTTCAATATCCTCTTGTTTTGCCTGTTTGATTTCAAATAGGTGGCATCTGGAACGTATAGCAGGATTGATTGCATGAAGTGGATTGCTTGTAGTTGCGCCGATTAAGGTGATGTTTCCATTTTCAACATGTGGTAATAAAAGATCCTGTTTATCTTTATTCAGTCGATGAACCTCATCTATGATAACAACCAGACCTTCATAAAACTTAGCTTCTTGAAATATGGTTTCTAAATCTTTTTTATTACCGGTTACCGCATTAAATAAACGATAAGGCATTCCTAATTCATTTGCCAGTACCATTGCCAATGTAGTTTTACCGGTACCGGGAGGACCATAGAAAATCATTGAAAATAAGCGTTTTGCGTCTAAACATTTTCTTAAAACCTTACCTTCTCCAATTAGATGCTGTTGTCCTATAATATCATCAAGATGCGTTGGTCGCATTCGAAAAGCCAATGGTTGTTTCATGTCATCACTCCTTGTTTATTTATTTTACCATAATTATGTAAGAACTACCCCTTAACAGTCAAATTTCTTTATTCTTATGATTATTTAGTAAGCTAGATTGGCTGTTAATAATGTAGCAAAAGAGAATACAAAATTGGTGAATAAGGTTTATATAACAACGAGTTTCTTTACTTCTATTATTCTGATATAACATCATTTTAGAAGCTTATTTTAGATAGTTTTCAGCCTTATGTGATAGCATCTTTATCTTAATAAAGAGTCACACGAATATAACATGAAACAAAGCTTGAAATATCTGTTTTATTCGCAGCAATTAATTATTACTATATTCTCAATTTCAAGTTACTTTTGATAAAATTTATATTATAATGATGATATGCGTAATAGGAAGTGGTAATAATGCTCGTAATGATAGGATGTTTATCGTTTGTGATTATGATGTTGAATGATATCAATCAAATTTTTAATCAATACAAGATAGGGAAATATGCATTTGCTATAGGGTGTATCTTATTAGGAATGGTAACTATTATGATGATAATAAAAGCCGATTTCTCTATTGAAAATACCGGGGCTCTGCAATGGTGTTTACTAATGATGAGCATAGGATCCTTTGTACTATTAATATATACCTTATTTTTCGCATTACCTTTTAAAGGAACCTATATAGAACAAGATCAATTAAAAGTTTATGATAAAGGTGTATATGCATTATGTCGCCATCCGGGAGTATTATGGTTGTTCTTCTTTTATTGGTTTCTTTCTCTATTTTTGTCATCAAGTGAACTCAGGACAGCTGCTGTTATGTTTTCGCTAATGAATTTTATATATGCATATCTTCAGGATAAACTGATATTTCCACGAACTTTGGCAGGATATGATGAATACCAGAAATCGGTACCTTTTTTAATCCCGACACTGACATCATGCAAGCAATGCCTTAGAAAGTGAAGGAAAGGAGAGCGTATGCAATTTGAGGAGCTTTTGAGAAAGAAAAAGTATAGAGAAATCTGGGAAGAATATTGTGGGTTTCTTGATTTGAGTATGGAAGAATATATGAAGATTCAGTTTCGTTTATTGAAAGAACAAATGGATCAGTGGTTGATGTCTCCATTAGGAAAAAGCATTATGAAAGGTAGAATTCTGCATGACTTTGATGACTTTCGTCAAGTAGTGCCATTAACAACGTATGAAGATTATGCAGATATTTTACTAGCAAAAAGAGAAGAGGATCTATGTGAAAAACCGGTGACATGGATAGAAACCACATGGGAAGCAGGCAGACATCCTATAAAATGTGCACCTTATACAAGAGAAATGCTAGATGTGTTTAAAAGCAACATGTTATCCTGTTTGATATTAGCAGGAAGTCAAGCAAAATATGATGTGAGCATACGTCCACATGATAAAACGTTATATGGGGTAGCTTCTTTGCCTTATGCAACAGGATTATTACCAATCTTGGTCAAAGAAGAATTAACATTGGATATCCTACCACCAGTTGAACAAGCTGAAAAGCTTAGTTTCAAAGAACGAAATGTATTAGGATTTAAAATGGGTGTAAAACAAGGAATCGATATCTTTTTTGCTTTAAGTTCTGTAGCTTACTACATAAGTATGGCATTTTCTCAAGTGCAAGGAATGTCATCAGGAAAATCAAAATCAGGAAGTATGAAACCTAAAATGGCATATCGCCTAATGAAAGCAAATTATACTGCAAAAAAAGAAAATCGTGACATATTACCGAGAGATGTTTTCCATATGAAATGCTTTCTATGTGCAGGAACAGATAGTCATATGTACAAACCAGTATTAGAGAAGTTATGGGGAAAACGCCCGCATGAGATTTTTGCGGGGACAGAACCTACCTGTATTGCAAGTGAAAATTGGAGTCGTAATGGAATGTATTTTTTTCCGGATGCTTGTTTTTATGAATTTATGCCAATTGAAGAAGCCAATCATATGAGAGAAAATCCTTTATATCAACCAAAAACATACTTGATGGATGAAGTGGTTGCTCATGAAGAATATGAGTTGGTAGTAACGGTGTTTAAAGGTGGAGCCTTTGCTCGTTATATGACCAAAGATCGTTATCGATGTATTGCCACTAGAGATAGTGAAGATCACATACAATTGCCTAGATTTACCTATATTGATCGCTCTTTGGATATCATTGATATTGCCGGCTTCACAAGAATCAGTGAAAAAACAATTGAAGATGTTATTAAGATGAGTAAACTAGCTATTAAGCAATGGGTGGCAGTGAAAGAATATGATGATTTTAAACCATATTTGCATTTGATCATTGAAATGGAGAAAGAAAGCATTTGTAAAGACGCAATACATAAGAAAGTATTAAAAGAACATTTACAAATCTACTTTACTTATTTTGATAATGATTATGAAGATTTACAAACAATGTTGGGAATAGACCCACTGAAAATCACCATTGTCCGTTGTCAAACATTTGAATTATATGAACAATTATACGAAAAGAAATTAGTGAAAATGAATCCATCAAGACATTGCATTCAAGATTTATTAGCATTGAGTTCACCTAAGAAAAGAGGAGACCAATTATGACTTTAACTATGGTTCCCGGGATTGCTTTGTTTTTCTATACGATTTTATTTTTGGCATTAACAGCCGCTAAGAAAAATAAATTAATATATATCTTTCAAATAATGATTTTCTTCTTTATTTTATGGACTGCCGGTTCTGTTATGATGCGTTCCAATATGTTTCCAAGTGTGATTTTTTGGTGTAAAGTGTCTATCTTCGGTATGTTTGGAATTCCGATGTTGTATTATGAGTTTATCTGTACTTTTGTAAACGATAAAGGATATTTCCGTAAATATATATTTTTGATCTTGTTCATTATTTGTGAATTGTTATTGCTATCAGATTTACTAATACAGCAACCACAATTGGTAGAAATCGATGGAATGAGGACCTTTAGTTTTGAACCAACTATTTGGATATCAATTCCTATCATCTATGTATTATTTGTTGCTATTACTGTATTACAAAAGATCGTAAAAAGTATTTTTCAAAAAGGATCTCAGCTACAAGACTTTCTACCACTAATAGCAGGTATCTGTATTTTAACATTAGGGACACTTGCATCTACTATACCGGCAATAGGAAAATATCCAATTGATACTTGTAGTGGAATCATCAATGCGATTTGTTTGTTTTATATTTTATACAATAAACGTTTGATCAAGATGACACTGGTGATTTCAAGAGGTACAGCTTATGTATTAACATGTGCAGTAGTATTATTGTTTTCTATGAACTTTATTCAACCAATTGAATCCTTTCTAGATCATGTATTTCCTTTCTTAAATGGATATAATACAACTTTAGTTGTTTTATTATTTTCTTTGATTACAAGCGTCGTATTCTTTTCAATAAAGCGGTTTATTGACTTATTATTTGTGAAAGAAGATCAGAAGAAAGCAAATCTTCTAAGAAGTTATAGTTCTTGTATCGCTAGTTATCTTGATTTAAAAGAAATTTGTAAAGAATTGGTCTCTGTTGTAAAAGAAGACATTGAAGGTGTGAATGTGTACCTTTGTTTATTAAATGAAGAGGAACATTCCTATGAAATGGTGTACTCTTCCAATACCCTAAATCGTCAAGTTTTAAATATATCTATACAGAATCCTTGTGTTGTGTTTTTGAAACAGACGAAGAAAAGTGTATCTTTAAGGACATTTCAACGTAGTGTATGGTATAAATCAATGTGGGAAAAAGAAAAAAGAGTTTTCAATGATTTACATATTGATTGTTTTGTTCCTTTGATTGTGGAAAATGAATTGATTGGTATGATCGTTTTATCACAAAAACCAAAACCATATACGTTAAATGATTTAATATTTTTAGATAGCGTCGCAAGTATCAGTGCAATCGCAATTAAAAATGCATATTTATATCAAAGTGTATATGAAAAGGCAAGCAGTGATCATTTAACAGGACTTTTGAATAGAGAATTTTTCTTTCAAGAATTAGAAAAGAAATTTCTAGAAGAAAACGAAACGATTGCCTTAGCCATCTTAAATATTGATGATTTTTCATTATATAATGAATTATATGGAAGAGATCAAGCAGATATCGCACTTCAACAAATTGCATCTGTTTTAAAATCATCTTGGAAGGATGAAAATAGTGTCCTTGCAAGATATAGTGGGAAAGAATTCGCCATCTTGTGTACTAATATGGATATTATAAAAGTGAAACGAATGCTTCAAATGGTAATCGATCAAATGCAAAAACAAATTGATATGAATCAAGGGAAGTGGAAAAGAGTATTGACATTTAGTATAGGGATTTGTATTTATCCCTATGCTGCTGAAAATGAAAAAGAGTTGATCAGCAATACAGAAATGGCCGTATTTACTGCAAAGCAAAATGGAAAAAATCGTATGGTAGTTTATACCATGGAAGAAATTGTTCAAAACAATACAAAAGTTAATGAAGATACACGTCAAGTATATGCACAATATGCACCTACGATATCAGCATTAACTGCAGCCATTGATATGAAAGATCGTTATACCTTTCAACATAGTGCAAATGTTTCTCAATATGCGATGATATTAGCACAAGCGTATGGATTGAATGCAGAACATGTAGAATTGATAAGAGAAGCAGCCTTATTACATGATATTGGAAAAATCGGTATTCCGGAAGATATTTTAAATAAGCCAGGAAAATTGACGGACGATGAATATCGTATGATACAAACACATGTCGAAAAATCAATATCCATTATTCGTCATTTACCAAGTTTGGATTATGTAATTCCTGCTGTATTAGGTCATCATGAACGATGGGATGGAAAGGGTTATCCTAGAGGATTAAAGCGTGATGAAAATCCAATTGCGGCTAGATGTATTTGTATTGCAGATACCTTTGATGCGATGACAACAAAGCGAAGTTATCGTGATCCTTTGCCTTTGGAGATTGCAGTTGAGGAAATAAAAAAAGGAGCAAATACTCAATTTGATCCTAAATTAGCAAATTTATTTGTAGAGTTAATACAGAATGGAAGCATAACGATTCTTTAAGCGTAAGAAAAGGGACTGTTAGATGGTCCCTTTTTAGAAAACAAATGTTGATGAAATGGTTTCTTCCTCATTGACTAAGACAATTTGCACAAGCTTAAAAGTAATCTTGAAAGGGATATGCTAAAATAATATAATCGAAAGAAAAAAGGGAGGATGTAGCGATGTATCCGGAAATGAGAAGAAAGAAGCAACAATTATCAGAAGATGCTTGTATAGAAATTTTGAAAAAAGGAAAAACGGGTATTTTAGGTGTATCAACTGAAAAACATCCATCGTTAACACCATTAAATTTTGTTTACGAGGATCATCATATTTATTTTCATTGTGCAAAGACTGGATTTAAGTTAGAAGCGATAGAAAAAAATCCTGAAGTTACTTTTTGTGTTATATGCAAGGATGAGGTAAAACCTGAAGAATATTCTACTAGTTATGAAAGTGTAATGGCATATGGAAACGCTCATTCTTTGATGAATGAGGATGAAAAAAGAAAAGCTTTAAGAATGTTAATACATAAATATTGTGAAGTAGATGACGAACAAGCAGATTCAGAGATTGATAAAGAAATATCAGTTACTTGTGTCATCGATATTGCATTAGATCATGTAATCGGGAAGTTTCATTTATAGAATTTACTAATATAAAAAGATATCTTTGTGATATCTTTTTAGTTGATTCTTATAAAAATAAATGTTCGATTAATATCTTAGTTCCGATTCCTATCAATATGATACCACCTAAAAGTCCAGCATATTTTTCCAACATACCACCTAATCGATTACCGGTATAAACGGCGATAAAACTTAAGATGAAGGTTGTTATACCTATGATTGATATTGCCAGTAAGATATTAACTTGAAGAAATGCAAAACTAATACCGACTGCTAATGCATCAATAGAAGTCGCAATCGCTAAAATCGTAATGGTAGACAAGGTTAAGGAAGCATTATCTTTTTCCTCATCACCATGCATGGCTTCTCGTATCATATTTAATCCTATGATTCCCAATAAGCCAAAAGCGGTCCAATGATCAACACTGGAAATCAGTTCTTGAAAATAACTACCGATCCACCATCCTATGACAGGCATCATTGCTTGAAAAAAACCAAAGAATAATGCAAGAACCAGGGCATATTTAAGAACCTCTTGTTTTTTCATTGTCATTCCTTTGGCGATACTGACTGCGAAAGCATCCATACTAAGACCAACACTAAGCATAAAAATCGAAATAATACTCATAATTTTATCCTCCATAACAAAAGAAAACGAGACATTACGTGAAAAATCCACGCATCAGTCTCGTTATTTACTGTATAAGCCAGATTCGCTATGAATCATTATGTTGACTTATCAACTCTAGTGAGCTAACTACTCCCTTTTGCCCGTTTATCATAACAAATAAAAATGAAAATAGCAAGTATTGGCTGATCAATTTTGACTTTCTTCCTCATTGACAAGGATGATATGTTCAAGCTTAAAATCAGGAGCTACATCTGTAATCAAAATAACATCGTTTTTATTCGCAAAGGTATAAAATTTTTTAATACCGAATTTTGAACTATCGGCCACGATAAATGTTTGATCACTTCGATTTATGACAGTTTTTTTTATGTCTGCGTCATATTCATTTCTTGTAGTATAACCGGCTTTATCATCAATACCATTGGTACCTAAAAAAGCGATGTCAAAGTTTAATTCATTCAATTTTTCATTTGTATCTCTTTCCATAATTGCGCTTGCGCCAAAATTAATAAATCCATGAGGAACATAGGTTCTTATATTTTTTTTCGCAAGTTTAGGGAAATTGTTGATAGAATTTGTAACTATGGTTATATCTTCAGCTTCAATGAAATCAATAATAAAAGAAGTTGTAGATCCTGCATCAATGAAAATCGAGTCACCATCTTTAATGAATGATGCTGCTTTTTTTGCGATTTTTTCTTTGATATTAAGGTTTCTGGAAAATCTTAATATGTATTCATCTTGCATATTGATCGTGTCATTTAGTTCTTGTTTTAATGGAGATGCTCCTCCCCATAATCTTTGAATCATGTTATTTTCTTCCATTTTTACTAGGTCTCTTCTAATGGTAGTTTGTGATACATGTAATTCATCAGCTAACTCTTTTATAGATAGAGAACCAGAATTGCTCAATATTTGTTCAATTTGCTTCCAGCGCTTTTGTACTTTCATAGTAGGTCGCCCCCTTACAGTTTCTATTATAAGCAATAACAAGAAATTAAGCAAGAAAAATGAGCAAAAAATGGTTAATTATTCTTATATGATAATTATGTGTAGTAAATAAAAAGAGAACAAACAAATAAATAAGTTAAAAATAGGAAATATTTGTAAATAATGCTCAATTATTGGCAAATAAATCAAAATTTAATCACTTTGTACGTTGACATGTGGTTGAATTACGGTTATAATGTGGCTGTATTCAAAGAAAGGGTGATAAAATGAGCAATAATTTATCAATTTTCAACTATGCACAGACAAAAGTCTTATTTGGCAGTAAGGCATTAGCATCGCTCCCTAAAGAATTGGAAAGACTTCAAATCTCAAAGCTATTTATTGTCACCGATAAAGTTCTACGTGATATTGGCTTATTAGCACCACTTATAGAGATTTTAGAACTGAATTCTGTTTCGTTTGTGATCTATGATAATGTGTTGCCTGACCCGGCTAGTCATACCGTAGATGAAGCGGTGATTCTTCTCAACAAAGAGAGCTGTAATGGTGTACTAGGTGTAGGTGGGGGAAGTGTTATGGATTGTGCAAAATGTATTGCGGCAATGTCAACAAATGAAGGAAGGCTTCTAGATTATGATCATGGGAATAAGGATTATAAAGAGTTTATAAATCAAAGTTTACCATTGATTAGTATTCCAACTACATCAGGAACTGGTTCGGAAGTAAGCCCATATGCAGTTATCACCAATGAGAAAGAGCATAGAAAAGCTACCATTGGTTCTTCCTCTTTAATTAGCAGAGTTGCTTTGTTGGATCCATTATTTCTTCAAAAGCTCCCACCTAAAGTAATCGCATCAACAGGTATGGATGCATTCACTCATTGTATTGAGGCTTATGCTTCAAAAAGTTCTTCCAATGAACCTAATCCTATCATTGATGCATTGGCGTTGAAGGGAATCGAAATGATAAGTAGAAGTATTGTGAAGGCTTATGAAACTGGGGATGGAGAAGCAAGGGAGGATTTGATGTGGGGTAGTTTGATCGGAGGTATTGTTCTACCATATGGTTCTGGTGCATCGCATGGATTAGGTAATATTCTTGGTGGTGAATTGCATGTACCTCATGGAGTTGCTGTTGGAATGCTATTGCCACATGTAATTGAGTTTAATTATGACATTGGAAAAAATCGTTATGATCAAATTGCAAATATGATGTGTCTGAATCAATCAAAAGAAGTTACTATCGTAGATCATATTCAAGGAATGTTAGAGAAGATGAAGTTTCCAGTATTATCAGATTTTGTAGGGGATGATGAAGAATTACGACGAATTTCAAATTTAGCTGTAAAGGATAAGTGTACTAGAATCAATATAAAAAATGTAAGTATTGAAGACGCTTATCAAATTTATAAAAAAGCGATGGAAAGGAAAATGTTATGAGAAAAAGAGATGAAATTAAAGCAGTATTTGAAGAATTTATTACAGCATTAGAGTTGTATGATCCCAAACGCATCTTATCCTTAGTAACTGATGATGTAACATCAGATTTCTCAACGATTGGATCGTATCAAAATGCAAAAGATTTGATACAAGCTTTGGCTTGGCAAGGACCTAAGATGAATGTTTCTAGACAGCGAATCATGAATTTCGTATGTCATACACAAGGGGATATTGCTCAACAATCAGCCTATGTGATGGTTTTGACAGGAATCGATGATGGTAATTATTTGTATTCATTTGAGTATGGTGGAAAATATGTTTTGACCTATCAGAATAGTGAAGATGGATGGAAAATCAGCGCAATAAAGTATGATCTTGATTGGGAAAAAGGTAATACAGCGTTTGCGAAAGGTTGGAAATTACTGGATTATAAGCTATATGCTGGACATAGAGCGATGATTTGTAGTGAATTTGATTCACCTTGGGCAGCAATACCAGAAAATGATGAAGAATTAAGCGATGAGGAACAAATCATTGAAACGATGTTTCGTTATTCTTTCGGATTAGATAACAATGACTTTCATTTGCATCACTCCTCATATACGGATGATGTAATATTCTATGCTGGTAAAAATATTATGGAATCTGGTGCAAGAAATTTGATTAATAATTTTAAAAACACTGCACATAAAGAACATGCATTAGAACACGCAATTAAAATTGTTGATATTCAGATAAATGGCGATGAAGCGATCTTATATGGATATCGTGTAGAACCGCATCGACTTGGTTCTAAGAATTTGAATCGTGATACTATGCATCAAAGTTTCTATAGTGCCAAATACAAAAATTTATTCCGTAAAATTGATGGGAAATGGAAAATGTATGAACTTCATTATCAACCAGGTGTATTCTTTGAAATTGATGAAGAGAAGAAGCACTTTGTAGATAACATATAGAGGAGGTGAACGATGGAAGAATTACAACAAGCAGCATTTGAAATGATTGCAGTGATTGGTCAAGCGAAAGGTTATTTCTTTCAAGCTGTAGATGCAGCAAGAAAAGGAAAACTTCAAGAAGCAAAGCAGATGATGCAACAGGGGAATCAAATTTTAAATGAAGCACATAAACATCATTTTTCATTTATTCAACAAGAAGCAAGCGGAATATCTCTTCCATATTCGATATTGTTCATGCATGCTGAGGATCAATTATTGACAACCGCAATGATGAAAGAAATGTGTGAACAACTAATGGAAGTTTATTCCGATATCAATGAATTAAAAACAACATAAAGAAAGGGACATCATATGAAAGAGAAAGTATTGAAATTTGCAGAAAAGCTTGGAACAGAAGTACATTTAAAATCCATACGTGATGGGTTTCTAAGTACGATTCCATTCCTCGTATTATCAGGTTTTATGGTATTCTTCAGTTATGTATTATTTGCAGAAGGGGGAGCATTTGCTTCTGCGCTTCCTGCTAATGTGGTTACAGGAATCACAACAATCTGTAATAAAACGATCAATGGAGGACAAAATATCTTGTCTTTGTTGATGGTAATTCTTGTTTCCTATAATCTTGCTCGTTATAAAAACTATCAAAATCCATTGACTCCGGCTTTGGTGAGTTTAGGTGCCTTGTTTATCCTAATGCCAAGTGAGATTGGTTATGGAACAATGGGTACTTCTGGTATGTTCGTATGTTTGATGACTGCTTTATTGGTTACGGAAGGCTTTATGTTTTTGAATAAACAATCATGGTTAAAGCTAAAAATCAATGGGAATGTACCACCGGCAATTATTGAAGCATTCAATTCTATGTTTATCATCATAATCATTGAATTGGTCGTATCTATCATTTCCTTTGTTTGTGTATCCTTGAGTGGTCTAGAAGTACATGATTTTATCAATCAAGTGATTCAAGCACCTTTGGTTGGTGTCGCTACTAGTTTACCTGCATTTCTACTGTATTTTGGATTTGGTCAATGTCTTCTTTACTTCTTTGGTATTCATCCGGCAGGGATCATTAATCCAATTTTTGAACCAATGCTTATGGTAGCAATTGAAGAAAATAATGCAGCTTGGATTGCAGGAAAAGAAATTCCTAATATTATTAGTCTACCATTCCGTGATGTCTATGGTACGTTAGGAGGTATTGCCTGTACGCTTGGATTATTGATTGCGATCTTTATAGCATCTAAACGTAAAGATCTAAAAGATATTGCTAAAGTAAGTCTTCCAACAAGTTTATTTAATATTAACGAACCTGTTTTGTTTGGGGTACCGATTGTATTTAATCCTATCCTCTTTATTCCATTTTGTTTCACTACGACCATTATTTACATAGTTGCCTATGTTGCGACAGCAATGGGTCTAGTATCAAAGCTTGTTGTATTTACTACTTGGTCAACACCGATTTTTCTATCAGGCTATATGGCCAGTGGAGGAGATTTTAGAAATGTGATCCTTCAGATCGTATGTCTTGGTATTGCGGTATTAACTTATTTACCATTTGTGAAATTAATGAATAAACAAGATGTTTCTTATCAGGAAGATCTAGATGGGGATGACAGCTTATCCCTAAGCGAATGAGGGGATGCGTATGAAACGCATATTACTGGTCTGTAGTGAGGGGATGTCTACAAGTTTTATTACAATGAAAATGAATGAGATAGCAAAAGAAAAACAGATAGATGTGTTCGTATATGCAAAATCGGAATCCTCTATTGAGGATGAACTGAATCAAGTGGATTGTATCTTACTTGGCCCACAGATATCCTATTTAGAACAAAAAATTAAGGAGAGAGTTAATGGCAAAGTTCCTGTAGAATCCATCAGTGTATTAGATTTTGGAAGGATGAATGCATTGGCGATCTTAAAACAGGCGATTCGTTTATTAAAGGAAAAATCATAAACAGATGGCTATGTGCCATCTGTTTTCATAGAAAGGAGTTATGTAAATGAGTGTTTTATCTTATCAGCTTGCTGGCATACATCTATTGTTTGGCGATGATGCAATGAAAGAGCTAAAACAAGAATTAATAAATTTAAAGGTTACAAGACCTTTATTGGTCACAGATCATGGCGTGATTGACGCAGGTATTTTGAAAATAGTGAAGGATCAACTTTACTATGACGGTATTCCATATGAAGTTTTTAAAGAGGTCAAATCTGATCCGCTAAATACAATGGTATCTAAAGGGGTCATATTATATAAAGAAAAACATTGTGATGGAGTCATTGCTATTGGAGGAGGAAGCTCCATGGATACAGCAAAATGTATATCTATTATGTCAAAACATAAAGGAGATATCCTTGATTATGCTAGAAGTACAGTAAACCATAAAACGTTTGAAAAAAGAGGTTGTCCGATCATCACAATTCCTACAACAAGTGGTACCGGTAGCGAGGTATCACAATATGCGGTTATTACAAATGAAGAAACGCACCGTAAAACAACGATATGTACACCATATATCTTAAGTGATACCGCAATTCTTATTCCTGATTTCGCAAAAAGAATGCCTCCAGAGGTAACAGCTTACACAGGTATGGATGCTTTGGCACATGCAGTTGATGCTTATACCCATAAAACTGCTATAGAAGAAGATGCAATGATATCAGATATCTGTGCAATTAAAGCAATTTCTTTGATTGGTAAACATTTGGTTCAAGCATATCAACATCCAGAAGATTTACATGCTAGAAAACAAATGATGTGGGCAAGTCTTTTTGCGGGCATTGCCTTGAATATCGGAGCTGGTGAATCACATGCCATTGGTTCTATGTTAAGTAAATATTATGGAGTTTGTCATGGTGTTTCTGTAGGTATTCCATTACCTTATTGCATGGAGTATAATGCAAAGACATGTTATGAAAGATTTGCGAATATTGCTGAAGCATTGGGGTGTGATATTGATAAAAAAGATCAGATAGCTGCTGCATTCATGGGAGTGAATAAAGTAAAAGATATGATGAAACAAATGAACTTTCCATGTATGAAAGATTATATAAAAAGTATTTCAGAAGTGGAGTCTTTTGCACAAGAGTGTGCAGATAATAGCTGTTGTACCAGTAATCAGCGAATGAATCATAAAGAAGCAATCATTGAAGTATGTCGTATGGCTCTTAATGCCTAAAAGGAGATGAATATGTCTATGCAACATGTATTATCACCAATGAAAATTGGAAATGTCTTATTGAAAAACAGATTCGTTATGCCGGCTATGGATAGTTCTACAACAACACCGGATCATAAATTCTCACAACAATCTATTGATTATCTATCTGCTAGAGCAAAAGGAGGTTTTGCGTTAGTGATTGCAGAATTCCTTTGTGTGGATCCTAGCGGTTTTGCGACACCTAATCAAGTTGGAATCTATGATGATTCTTTCATTGATCATTTAAAACAACTAACAACGGCTATCCATGAGAAGAATGGTACTTGTGCTGCTCAAATTCATCATGCAGGTATCCAAACTAGTAGTGCTACAACCAATGCGATTCCTTTCGCTGTATCCTCTATACCATCTACAAAATATAAAGAACCGGTAAAAGAAATGACAACAGAAGAAGTTTATCGAATGATAGAAAAATTTATTGATGCTGGAGAAAGAGCAAAAAAAGCAGGTTTTGATTTCGTTGAAGTGCATGGTGCACATGGTTATTTAATTGCTCAATTTATGTCTAAAGCAACAAATAAGCGATGTGATGAATTTGGTGGTTCCTATGAAAATCGAGCAAGATTTGCAAGTGAGATCATCAAAGGAATCAAAATACGTTGTGGTAGTGATTATCCTATTATCTTTCGTCTAAGTGCAAATGAATTCATGGATGGCGGAAATGATATTCAAGATGCTATTATTTATGCTAAACTGGCTGAAGCAGCTGGTGCGGATGCAATTCATGTATCAACTGGATCTGCGGCAGGCGGTAATATCGTTACAACCTATCATACAGCACCAGGCTTTAATGTTGGACATGCTACACAAATAAAAAATAGCGTGTCTATACCGGTTATCTGTGTTGGACGAATCAATGATCCTGTTTTGGCTGAGGATATCATAGCATCAGGAAAAGCAGATTTTATATCCTTAGGTAGACAGTCCATTTGTGATAGCGAATTCCCTAATAAAATCATGGAAGGAAGACTGGATGAAATCTTTCACTGTACAGGTTGCATGCAACGTTGCTATTATTCCAAGGGCTGTGATCAAGAGGATAAAGGCATATCTTGTATGATCAATCCCTTTAGCGGAAAAGAAGGAAGATGGAAAATAACAGAAGCCATGGAGAAAAAAAGTATTGGTATTATCGGTGGAGGTGTTGCAGGTTTAGAAGCTGCATGGATACTAGCAAAACGAGGTCATGAGGTTCATGTTTATGAAAAGAAGGATAAATTAGGCGGACAATATTGCCTTGCCGCTGTACCTAAAAAGAAACAAGATTTGGGTCAAACAATCTTTACATTTCATGCTTTAGGAAAACGATATGGTGTGCATTATCATATGAAAACAGAAATGAATGAGGATAGATTAAGAGAGTGTCATCATGATATCATCATTTTATCTACAGGAGCAAAACCTCTACTACCAAACATAGAAGGTATCCATGAAGCACATGTGATACAGGCAAATGATATATTATCAGGGAAATATGCAATATGTGACAAAAAAGTACTTGTTATCGGAGGTGGTTTGGTAGGTTGTGAAACTGCTGAGTTTCTATTACAGTATCACAATCATGTAGATATCGTAGAGAAGTTTTCTGAGTTTGCTCAGGGTATGAATAAATATCCTAGAATGATCTTAATGAAGGAATTAGATGATCATGGTTGTATATTCTATCCTGATACTGAAGTCATGCAAATTACAAAGGATGGGATCATAGGAAAACAAAGAGAAAAAGATATCGTTTTAAATGGATATGATACGGTGGTAATTGCTTTAGGTTCAAAACCTGATGTTACATTGCAAGAATTTGTTCAAGCAAATTATGAAACTTATGTGTTAGGAGATGCTTTTGAAGTACGGGATGCGAAATATGCGATATTTGATGCCGCTAAACTAGCAATAACTTTATGAGGAAAGCATATGAATCAAGAAGATCGATATGACATTTATCAATTAAATCAACAGCTCTATCAAGCAATACGAACGAATGATTGGAAAGAAAAGAATCATCTATTTACAGAAGCTGCTGATATTTATATGAGTATAGCACATGGGCATCATAATCCAAATGATTTAGCAAAATTATTTCTACTCTCATGTCCACATCCCATTCATGTGAAACAAAATATCGAAAATATCGTTCTTCACATACAAAATGAGGAAGCGATTCAGAATTGCCATATGATTTTATTTTATTGTCATCATCAAGAAGCGTTTCATTATCTACAATACGGTATGAGTTTTGTTTTACATTATCAAAAAACGAAACAAGGTTGGAGAATTTCAAAGATGGTTTGTGATCTTTGTTGGGTTGAAGGAAATAGTTATTGGTTAAAAGGATGGAAGTTAATTGACTATAAAATTCCGAAATGCCATCACCAATTGATACCTACAGTGAGCAATGCGTGGAGTATAATAGAACAACAAACAGATGTCCAAAAGATTCAAGATATTGCCTTTGGTTATGGTTGGGTTATCGATACTGAAGACTATTCTTTATTAAAACGCATTGCCGTTTCTGATCTTTGTATATCTGATGGTTATCATGGAAACGTGATACATGGAATTAATGACTGGATTGCAGTCTTGAAGAAACTGAATCAAAAAGAGCCATGTCTTCATCATACCTACCGTATTGAATCTATAAAGGTTGATTTTAATCAAGGATATATACGAATGTTTCGTATAGAACCTAATCGCATTGCTAGCAATGTCATAGGTGATCATAATTGGAAAATGGATTGGCGAACTCTTGACTATGAGATCGTTGTTACAAAGATTCAAGGATGTTGGTATCTTGAACAGGTAAGTTTTATACCAAACATCAGATATGAGTTACCAAAGGGATATTTTACTTATGATGTTTCATAATAAGGTGGTTTTAATTACTGGTGCAGCAAGTGGAATAGGAAGAGCTTGTGCATCCTTGTTTGATAGCGAGCAGGCTATTGTGATAGCAACAGATCAAGATGAATCTATCTTATCTTTTCCGCATTCACGCTTCCAAACGCATATACTGCATGTAGAGCAAGAACAGGATTGGAAAAGGGTTATTGATGCAGTTATTAGAAAATATCATAAAATTGATGTTTTTATTTCCTGTGCCGGTATCAGCTCAAGAGATCATGTAATAGAAGGAACGGTAGAGGAATGGAATCAAGTAATGAGTATCAATGCATTAGGAACTTACTTGGGTATGAAATATTGTATCCCTCATATGCAAAAGCAAAGATATGGAGCCATTGTAAATATTACAAGTGTAGGTGGGTTGGTTGGCATCGGAGGAGGTACTGTATATCCGGCTAGCAAAGGAGCTGTATATGCAATGACAAGAAGAGTAGCGATGGAATATGGTAAGGATCATATACGAGCTAATGTGGTATGTCCAGGCTGGATCAATACAAATATGACACTACATGCTAGAAAGGAAAAGGAACAGCAATTTCTAAAGCGACAGGCGTTGGATTATATAGGAGAACCAGAAGATGTTGCACATGCTGTATTATTTCTTGCAAGTGAGCGAGCAAAATTTATAACCGGAGCGCAACTTATTGTAGATGGCGGTTTTACTGCGGGATAAAAAAAGCTGATAGTTATGCTATCAGCTTTCTTATGATTCGCTCTCTGTAAATTGTGATAAATCTGGAAAGATTAATGCTTTTTTCGTATTGATATCTGTGAATTCTATCGTAATTGTTCCTACTACTTTTTGATCCTCAGAAGTTGTGGCATCTTTCTGTGTTCCTTCAAAGTCTAATACGATCTTTGTTAAGAAGTCATCTTTGATCGTTGCGACTACGTTGAATTTTTTATAAGTATCATCTCTTGGTAACGCATCAGTTGACTGTTTCTGAATAGCTTTATTCATTTCATCAGGATCAAGTTCTAAATTTAAGGTATCATTACTTATACTTGCTTTTTTCAAAAACGGTTTGATTTCTTTTTTATCTACCTTATAATTTTGGAATTTATCTAAATCTATAGGGAGCATATCCGTAGTTTCATCATCTTCAAGAGGCATTTTTTGCTTGCTTCCCAGCATTTCGAGATATACATCATCATCTTTCAAGAAGACCTTCATGAAACCATCTAATTTTGAACCTTGTGATTCTAAATCTAATGTGGCAGTAAAAGAAGGCTTTGCAGTATCCGCAAGATAACCACCATACAATTTCATAATTGAGCTTTTCTCACCTGCAGTAGCATCCATAGTTATGGTATAACTTGCAGTTTTCATTTCAACGATTTTGTTGATGCCTTTTTCTAATGCATCCAATGCTTTGTCATCTACCTTATTACTTGAAGAACAAGCTGACATAGATAACAATAATCCTACACAACATAGAAACGTTAATAACTTTTTCATATATTTCTCCTTATCCCTTCATAATCATTACTATATCATAATTTTACATAGTAAGATATTTCTTTTACAAAAATCAGAGGTCATGAATTGAAAATATAAAAATCATAATAAATATCAATCTTATTTCTGATTTTTGTTTGCAAAAGTAAAAGGTTTACGTTACTCTTATTACGATAGAGGTGATAAAATGAATTATCGAATTGGTCAATCTACAGATATTCATCAACTTGTAGAAGGCAGAAAATTGATACTGGGTGGTGTTGAAATAGAACATCTGAAAGGATTGCTAGGACATTCGGATGCGGATGTGCTTACTCATGCGATTGCGGAAAGTATATTGGGAGCTTTGGCTTTAGGCGATTTAGGTAAACATTTTCCGGATACAGATCCAAAATATAAAGATATGAACAGTATTTGGATGCTAGGACAAGTATATGAAAAAATGATAGAAAAAGGATATCAGATTAACAATCTAGATGCCTTGATCATGATTGAACGTCCAAAAATGGCTCCACATATCGAAACAATGAGAAAAAATATCGCAAATGCCTTACATTGTGAAGTTGATCAAGTCAGCATTAAGGCAACACGAGGTGAGAAAATGGGGTTTGTAGGTAGAGAAGAAGGGGTCCAAGCGCAGTGTATCGTGATGTTGTGTAAAATAGAATAGAGTAAAAAAAGCCCAAGTGTAAGAAAATAACTATACTCTTGGACTTTTTTTGATTTAGGAATAGGTTTTAATGATATCCTCTGCAATACTTCTTTTTGTTATACACTGATCCATTGCCTGTTTTTCTATATAACGATGAGCATCTGATTCGCTCATTTTCAGTTCACTGATCAATAACCATTTTGCTTTATTGACAATACGGATTTCTGCCATTTTTTCCTCAATGGAGATTGATTTTTTCTCGAATTGTCTTAGGCGTTCACGCATGCTTTCCATCCAATAAAGTGCTTGTGTCAAAATCGATTTGGAGGTTGGCTTCGGTAATGTAAATACTCCATGTTCAGCGACTTTATCATGAATAGCGGCATGTAGATCGGCTTTTACTAAGAGCAATACAGCGGTTTGTTTTAGGGTGCATGTGTCAATGGCAAGACGTGTTCCCATATCATCCGGCAATGGGGAATTGATAATAACAAAATCATAAGATTGCTCAGCCATCATTCTTTTTGCCACATTGATACTGGTTACGGTATGTATGGGAGAATATCTGGACTCAGGAAGCAACCCGCCAATGGCAGAAGTAAAACTATCTGTTGCTGATACGATAAGTATACTATAGCAACGCTCTTTTAGACTCATGTTGCATTCCTCCTTCCATTTATTGATATTATCTATTACAGTATATTTTTAATATTTCATTTGGAATATGTTGTTTGATGAATGTACTGTTAAGGGCTGATTCACAGGCATCTTTCAATGAAGCCGGTAACTTTTTGAATTTGGAAAGTATATCTGCTTCTGCTTTATAAAAATTGATGTCCGTAGGTTCTGCTAATTGTAGATGATTCTCAATGCCATAAAGTCCGGCATATATCATTAATGCAAATGCTAGATAAGCATTGGCTGTTGGATCAGGAGAACGAAGTTCAGCACGACGATATTTACCTACTGCAGCGGGAATACGAATCAGTTGTGAACGATTTTCACTAGACCAAGAGATATATTGTGGTGCTTTATCGTTACCGAATCTTTGATAGGAGTTATCTAATGGATTTAAAAAGAGCGTCATGTCACTTACTTTTTCAAGAATGCCGGCAATGATCAGAGGTAAATAATCAGAATGATCATCTGCCTGAGCTGAAATGTTAATATGAAAACCATTGCCTGGTTGATCAGTAAGTGGTTTAGGGCTAAAATCAGCAACCAGTCCATTACATCTGGCAACTGTTTTCACAACTGTTTGAAAGGTCATGGCATTATCTGCGGCTGTAAGTGGATCGGAGTAGCGAAAATCAATTTCATTTTGTCCCGGACCTTGTTCATGATGAGAACGTTCTGGATAAATGCCCATTTGTTCCAAAGTAAGACAAATTTCACGTCGAATGTTTTCTCCTTTATCATCTGGAGCAATGTCCATATATCCGGCATGATCGTATGGGATGTTTGTAGGTTCTCCGTTTTCATTTAGTGTAAATAGATAAAATTCTTGCTCTGCACCAAAGTAAAAATGAATGCCGACTTTTTCTGCATCTTGAATAGCTTTTTTCAGTATAGAACGAGTATCACATTCAAACGTTCTTCCATCAGGATACGAAATATTGCAAAACAATCGAACAACTCGTCCATGTTCCGGTCTCCAAGGAAGTGGCATTAATGTGTCTGTATCGGGATGAAGAAGTAAATCAGAATGTGTTTCATCGCTGAAGCCGGCAATAGCAGAGGCATCAATGGCAATACCATCCTCAAAAGCACGTGGAAGTTCTTCCGGCATAATGGATATATTTTTTTGTTTTCCAAATACGTCACAAAAGGCAAGTCGGATAAACTTAACATCTTCTTCGCTCACATACTGTAAAACTTCTTGTTTTGAATATTTCATAAGCGTACCTACTTTCTTTCAATTTGCTACATACATTTGTTGATATGGATTTTTGCTGTCAGGAGTAATGACAGTGAAAGGGGCATGTAATATTGTTTCTAAATCTTGTCCTAAATCGAAACAATATTCACAAAGATATTCTTTGATTTCTTTCATATCATCTAAAGTTGCCACTTTGGCTGTAACCTGTTTTGGCAAGTCCATTTTATCATAATTTCCTCGAAGGTATATTTTTCCACCATGCATTCCTGTACAGGGAAAATTACCGACAATTCGCTTGGACTTGGTATTTAAACCTAAAACAATCATGATTCCCCCTGCTTGATACTCGCCTAAAAAACTTCCGGCAGAACCACCAATGATCATGACGGGAATCTTACTCTTGTATGCCTTCATATGAATTCCGGCACGATAACCTGCATCGCCTTGAACATAGATTTTACCACCACGCATAGCATAGCCGGCAGCATCACCGATATTACCATAAATGAGTATCTTTCCATCATTCATTGTATCACCAACTGCATCCTGTGCATTTGCTTTTACTGTGATGATTGCGTCATTTAAGTATGCACCGAGGGCATTTCCAGGAATCCCCTGTATGGTGATGTTTTTATTTGTCATACCGGCTGCGATAAAGCGTTGTCCACAACACTTTGTTATCGTACAAGTATCATTTGTTTTACGAATCATTTCATTTATTGTTTTGTAATCTAAATCTGTAGCATCTATCAATTGCATTATATCATACCTCCATTCATATTTTTATAGAATTTCTTTTAAGTGTAATGAAATCAATGCTATTTATCGCTATCCTTTGATTATCCAAACGAGATAATTATTCACCAGCATAAGAGATACCGAGAATTTCCAATTCTTTTTCATTCAAACCGATTCCTCGTAGCATTAGCCGATTACCACGCAATGCTTCTATAGAATTGATTCCCATACCACCCATAAGCTCTTTGATTTCATGTTGCCATGCTTTCATTAAATTTATCAATCGTTTACTTCCAATTTCAGGATCAAGTCTTTTTACTAGATCTGGGTTTTGCGTAGCGATTCCCCAATTACATTTACCACTTTGACAGGTTCGGCAAAGATGGCAACCTAGAGCAAGCAAAGCAGCTGTGGCTATGTAACATGCATCGGCACCTAGTGCAATTGCTTTTACTACATCAGCGGCATTTCGTATACTACCACCTACGATCAAAGATACATGGTTACGAATGCCTTCATCTCTAAGCCTTTGATCAACTGCGGCCAATGCCAGTTCGATTGGAATACCTACATTGTCACGAATTCTGGTTGGAGCTGCTCCGGTACCACCACGAAACCCATCAATGGCAATGATGTCTGCACCACTTCGGGCAATACCACTGGCAATTGCGGCAATGTTATGCACCGCTGCAACTTTAACGATAATGGGTTTTTTATACGCTGTGGCTTCTTTTAGAGAAAAAACAAGTTGTCGTAAATCTTCAATTGAATAGATATCATGGTGAGGAGCAGGAGAAATGGCATCGGAGCCTTCGGGTATCATTCTAGTACGAGATACATCACCGACAATTTTAGTTCCGGGTAAATGACCGCCGATTCCCGGTTTCGCACCCTGTCCCATTTTTATTTCGATGGCAGCTCCTGTATTCAGATATTCTTCATGTACACCAAACCGTCCGGAAGCTACTTGAACGATCGTATGCTCGCCATAACAATAGAAATCTTCATGTAGGCCACCTTCTCCGGTATTATATAAAATACCAAGTTCTGTAGCAGCAAGAGCAAGTGATTGATGTGCATTGTAGCTGATTGAACCATAACTCATTGCGGAAAACATGAATGGCATGGAAAGTTCTAATTGCGGTGGTAATTCACAAGAGAGCGTACCATCTGTTAGACGTTTGATCTTTTCCGGCTTTTTACCAAGATATACCCGTGTTTCCATTGGTTCTCGCAAGGGGTCAATCGAAGGATTCGTTACTTGGGAAGCATTGATGAGTATATTATCCCAAAAAACAGGTAATGGTTTTGGATTACCCATGGAAGACAGAAGAACACCTCCACTATTTGCTTGTTTATATATCTCTTTTATCGTATCATTATTCCAATTGGCATTTTCACGTAAAGTACAATTGCTTTTCACTATTTTTAAAGCTCTTGTAGGACAGAAACTAACACAGCGCTGGCAATTTACGCAATTGCTGTCATCACATTTCATCATACCTTTTTTTTCATCGAAATAGTGCACCTTATTAGCACATTGCTGTTCACATATACGACAATTGATACATTTGCTTCCATCTCTGATTACTTCAAATTCAGGATATATAAATTCTAAGCTCATTCATATGCACCTTCTTTCACTTTAACGATAACCGGTTCTCCACCAACTGGTGCCCAGATGTTTTCAGCATCAGGTTCCATCATACGTATTGCCGCCTCTTCACTGGCAATCAAAACTTTATCGTCTTTTTCACCAACGACCATAGAGCGTAGTTTCAGACGATCATTAAGAGCCATCAATCCCCCTTGAAATCCGAAAACGATAGAAAACGGACCAGTGATCAAGAGGCTGGAAAAAATGGTTCTTAAGTATTTTAATTTCTCTTGCGTTTCTAAGTTTAGTTCGGCAGAAATGGTGCTCCAAAAAGGTGCTGCGATCACATTGGCAACTTCTTCTAACGTAAGTCCTTGTACTCGTAGAAGATAATCCATCATATAGGTGATTACTTCTGTATCTGTCTGTAAAGTACATTGATATCCAAACATTTCAATAAAACGTCTATTCGCATCATAAGAGGAAATTTCACCATTATGGACAATAGAATAATCAAGCAGAGTAAAGGGGTGCGCTCCTCCCCACCATCCAGGTGTATTGGTAGGATAACGTCCATGAGCAATCCAAGAATATCCTTTATATTCTTCTAATTTATAAAACTCACCCACATCTTCGGGAAAGCCGACAGCTTTAAATGTTCCCATATTTTTACCACTGGAAAATACATGTGCACCGATCATATCGGTATTGATTTTCATAACCGTCTTGGCTACGAATTCCTTTTCGTCTAATTGCATGGTTGTCATAACAGATGTGAGAGGATCAACAAAATATCGCCAAAGAATCGGTTCATCAGTAATGGTAGGAATCTTACGTGTAGGAATCAATTCAGAGTGAATAATTTCAAAGTGTTCCTTTAGGAAAGATTCACAAGTCTTTCTCGTAGTTCTGGAATCATAAAACATATGCAATGCATAAAAATCTTTATACTGAGGATAAATACCGTATCCGGTAAACCCACCTCCTAACCCATTTGACCGATCATGCATGGGTTTCATAGCATTTATGATCATTTCCCCGGACATTCTATTACCTTCTTTAGATATAACAGCAGCAATCGCACATCCGGAAGGGATTCGTATTTGACCTTCTATCTTCATATAGCTACATCCTTCCTTCAAATAAAATAAAAAAGCAAAGGCATTCATTATCAACAGAAACTTATCTGCCAATTAAATGAACGCCTTTGCTCACTATGAAAATATATACACCTATTTACAATTTTTGTCAATAAAAAAATTATTTTCAGAAAATGAATGAAAAAAATATGATTGACAAATGAAAAAAACGGGTGTATAGTCTTTAACCATAAAGGCGATGGCGTCTTTGAGGAATATACCTTGAAGACTCTTCGCCTTTTTTATGTTATGAAAATAAAGTAGTTTATGAGAGGAGTAACATTTATGGCATATGTGGATGAAGTGATTGAACAAGTTGTAAAAAAGAATCCTGCTGAACCGGAGTTCCATCAGGCTGTGAAAGAGGTATTGGAGTCTTTAAGAGTAGTGGTTGAAGCAAATGAAGAAGAGTATCGAAAGAATGCATTACTTGAGCGATTGGTTCAACCGGAAAGACAGATTATATTCAGAGTACCTTGGGTAGATGATAAGGGACAAGTACAGGTAAATACCGGTTATCGTGTTCAGTTTAATAGTGCGATCGGACCATATAAAGGAGGTCTTAGATTGCATCGTTCTGTAAATCTAAGTATCATCAAATTTTTGGGATTTGAACAAATTTTTAAAAATTCACTGACAGGTTTGCCGATTGGTGGGGGAAAGGGTGGATCTGATTTTGATCCTAAGGGCAAGTCGGATCGAGAAATCATGGCATTTTGTCAAAGTTTTATGACAGAACTTTGTAAACACATAGGTGCAGATACGGATGTTCCGGCGGGAGATATCGGGACCGGAGCAAGAGAAATCGGTTATTTGTTTGGCCAGTATAAGAAAATTCGTGGAGTATATGAGGGAGTTCTTACTGGTAAAGGGGTAAGTTATGGCGGCTCTTTGGCAAGAAGTGAAGCTACAGGTTATGGTTTATTATATTTAACCGAGGAATTGTTGAAGATAAACGGTATTTCTTTGAAGGGAAAAACAGTTGCGGTTTCCGGTTCAGGAAATGTCGCAATTTATGCAACAGAAAAAGCGCAGCAGTTAGGCGCAAAGGTCGTGACGGTAAGCGATTCTACCGGATGGATCTATGATGTTGAAGGAATTGATGTGACAGCGCTTAAAGAAATCAAAGAAGTTAAGAGAGCAAGATTAACGGAATATAAGAATTATCGTCCGAATTCAGAATATCACGAAGGTCGTGGTGTATGGTCTGTGAAGGTAGATCTGGCATTACCGTGTGCAACTCAAAACGAACTTACATTAGAAGATGCAAAACAGTTGGTAGCGAATGGGTGTTTGGCTGTATGTGAAGGTGCAAATATGCCTACGACATTAGAAGCTACACAATACTTACAGAAACATGGTGTTATTTTCGCTCCTGGTAAAGCTGCAAATGCAGGTGGTGTAGCAACCTCTGCATTGGAAATGTCTCAAAATAGCATGAGAATGAGCTGGTCGTTTGAAGAAGTGGATGCTAAATTAAAAGATATCATGGTAACCATATGTCATAATATGTCAGATGCTGCCGAAAGATATGGAGCAAAGGGAAATTATGTATTAGGCGCAAATATTGCCGGATTTGAAAGAGTAGCAGAAGCAATGAGCGCACAAGGAATTGTATAAAGATAGAAGTAAAGGCAAAGGCGTCTTTCATGCAAATAAAGCATAAAGACGCCTTTCTTTTATGATAAATAGTTTAATAGAAGGATTGTAGAAAAGGAGGAAAACATTATGAAGAATGTTTCAGCGTATTTTGGTAGTCTGGTGTTTGATGATAGGGTTATGAAAGCAACGTTATCTGCAGAAGTATATCAATCATTGAAGAAAACGATTGATAGAGGAGAACGTTTGGATATCAGTGTAGCAAATGCGGTTGCTGATGCTATGAAGGATTGGGCAGTGGCAAATGGAGCTACTCATTACACGCATTGGTTTCAACCTCTTACCGGAATTACTGCAGAAAAGCATGATAGCTTTATTACACCATCACCGGATGGTGGAGTGATCATGGAATTTTCAGGAAAAGAAATGATCAAAGGAGAACCTGATGCATCATCGTTTCCATCCGGAGGACTTCGTGCAACTTTTGAAGCAAGAGGATATACCGCATGGGATCCTACCTCTTATGCCTTTATCAAAGGTAAGACGTTATGCATTCCTACGGCATTCTGTTCTTATGGTGGTGAGGCCTTGGATAAGAAAACCCCATTGCTTCGATCTATGGAAGCATTGAATAAACAGGCACTTCGTATTTTACGTTTATTCGGAAATGAGGATGTAACATATGTACGTACTTCAGTAGGACCGGAACAAGAATATTTCTTGATCACCAAGGAAATGTTTGATAAGCGCCCGGATCTACAATATACCGGAAGAACACTTTTCGGTGTAAAGCCTCCAAAAGGGCAAGAAATGGATGACCATTACTTCGGTGTCATTAAGCCAAAGGTTGCGGCTTTCATGGAAGAGCTAAATGATGAATTATGGAAGTTAGGAATTCTCGCCAAGACCGAACATAATGAAGTTGCTCCGGCACAACATGAATTAGCGCCTATTTATACTACAACAAACATTGCGACTGATCATAATCAACTTACTATGGAGATCATGCAAAAAGTAGCCGGCAAACATGGTTTGGTTTGTTTACTTCATGAAAAGCCCTTTGCAGGTGTAAATGGTTCCGGTAAGCATAATAACTGGTCTCTTGCCACAGATACAGGGGTAAATCTTTTATCACCGGGGGAAACACCATATGAAAATGCACAATTCTTATTATTCCTATGTGCGGTGATCAAGGCAGTCGATGATTATCAAGATCTCCTTCGTATTTCTGTCGCAACAGCGGAAAATGATCACAGATTGGGCGCAAATGAGGCTCCTCCTGCGGTTGTATCCATGTTCTTGGGTGATGAATTGAATGCAATCTTAGAAGCAATCGAAACAGATTCACCATATGTAGCAGCAGGAAAAACGAAGATGAAATTGGGAGTGAGTGTACTTCCTAGATTTACAAAAGATACGACAGATCGTAATCGTACCTCACCATTTGCCTTTACCGGCAATAAATTTGAATTCCGTATGCTTGGTTCATCAAACAGCATTGCTTGCGCAAATATCATGTTGAATGCGGCAGTCGCAGAGTCTTTGAAGATCTATGCGGATCGATTAGAGGGTGTAGAAGATTTTGAAACGGCACTTCATGAAATGATCAAGAAAACCATTAAAGATCATAAGCGAATCATCTTCAATGGCAATGGATATGATGACAACTGGATCAAGGAAGCTACAGAAGAAAGAGGACTTTTAAATTATCGTACAACAGCGGATTGCATGCCACATTTGATGGATAAGAAAAATGTAGATATGTTGACATCACATAAAGTCTTTACTGAAAGAGAATTGGAATCAAGAATGGAAATTATGCTTGATAACTATTGTAAGACTGTCATCATTGAAGCAAACACGATGGTGGAGATGGCAAAATGTTCGATTGCACCTGCGGTTGAGAAATTTACCGCAAGCTTAGCGAAAAACGCTTCGATAAAGAAAAGTCTAGATGGTTCTATTCCTTGTGCTTATGAAACAGGGTTAGTAAAGAAGTTATCTATCCTGACAGATAAGATTGATATGGCTGTTGATGAGCTAAAGACTTCTCTTGTGGAAATTCAAGATGTAGAAGGTATTGTTGAAGAATCTTATATGATCAGAGATGAGATACTTAGAAAGATGAGTGAGCTTAGAATTGCTTGTGATGAAGCGGAAACGCTGACATCAAAGGAATATTGGCCGTATCCATCTTATGGGGATATTTTGTTTAGTGTGAGATAGAAAAAGAAAGAGGGATGAAAATTATGATTTATAGTGCGGTAAACACGATTTGGGTATTGATTGGGGCAGCATTGGTATTCTTTATGCAAGCAGGTTTTTCACTTTGTGAAGCGGGATTTACCAGAGCGAAAAATACAGGTAATATCCTTATGAAAAATTTAATGGATTTTTGTATAGGTACACCGGCATTTTGGTTGGTAGGATTCGGCATTATGTTTGGTGCGGGAAATGGGATCATGGGATCATGGGATCCACTGATCAAAGGAAATTATGGCGATATCCTTCCATCAGGTGTACCGCTTTGGGCATTTGCGATTTTCCAGACAGCGTTTTGTGCAACCTCTGCGACCATCGTATCAGGAGCTATGGCTGAGAGAACAAAATTCAGTGCATATTGTATTTATTCAGCTGCCATTTCTTTGTTGATCTATCCTATTTCCGGTCATTGGATCTGGGGAGGCGGATGGTTATCAGAACTTGGATTCCATGATTTTGCAGGATCAACCGCAGTTCATATGTTGGGGGGAGTGTGTGCAATGATCGGAGCTGCTATTTTGGGACCCCGTATCGGTAAATATGATAAGGATGGTAAGCCAAAGGCGATCTTAGGACATAATATTACGTTTGCAGCTCTTGGTGTATTTATTCTTTGGTTCTGCTGGTTTGGCTTTAATGGTGCATCTACTGTTGGTATGGATAGTGATGCATTGTTGGAAACAGCAGGTCGTGTATTTTTCAATACCAATATAGCTGCAGCAGTAGCTTGTTGTACTACTTTGATCTTTACTTGGGTTCGATATAAAAAACCGGATGTATCCATGACTTATAATGCAGCACTTGCTGGTCTAGTCGGTGTAACTGCAGGTTGTGATGCCATTTCTTCAGAAGGCGCAGCAATCGTCGGTATCGTATGCGGTATTTTAGTAGTATTATCTATCGAATTTTTTGATAAGATCGCTAAAATCGATGATCCTGTCGGTGCAGTATCTG
This sequence comes from Hoskinsella mucinilytica, assembly GCF_045223415.1. Taxonomy (NCBI): domain Bacteria; kingdom Bacillati; phylum Bacillota; class Erysipelotrichia; order Erysipelotrichales; family Erysipelotrichaceae; genus Hoskinsella; species Hoskinsella mucinilytica. The sequence continues at coordinate 59,441 of NZ_JBEQZJ010000018.1, forward strand.
TTCATTGTGTTTGTGGAGCTGTAGGGACGATTCTAACTGGCTTATTAGCAACCGGTGTTACCACTGAAAAAGGCTTATTCTATGGCGGAGGTTTCCATTTCTTTGGCGTTCAAACATTAGGTGTTGTATCCGTAGCCGCATATGTGGCAGTTGTAAGTGCCATTGTATTCCTTACAATCAAACATACCATTGGACTTAGAGTTGATAAAGAAGATGAACTTATGGGTCTGGATACTTCAGAACATGGGTTACTTACTGCTTATGCAGGATTTGCAATGCTTCCTGATACAAGCGAAGAAGAAAGTGATGTACCCGTAACAGTATCAGGTGATGTACCAGTTGCCGAAGCGGTTGAGATAAAGAAAATACCAAGCTTCGATGATGGAAGACCTAAGATCACAAAGATTGAAATTATCTGTAAAGAACATAAACTTGAAGCATTAAAGACATCTATGATGAACCTTGGTATCAAAGGAATGACCGTTTCTCATGTGTTGGGTTGTGGGGTACAGAAGGGAAAACCGGAATACTATAGAGGTGTTCAGGTAGAAGCTACTCTACTTCCAAAGGTTCAAGTGGATATCGTAGTAAGTAAAGTATCGGTAAGTAGTGTCATTGAAGTCGCAAAGAAAGTACTTTATACAGGACATATCGGAGATGGCAAGATCTTTGTCTATGATGTAGAGAATGTCGTTAAGATTCGTACCGGTGAAGAAGGGTTTGATGCTCTACAGGATGTAGATTAGAAATAAATAAAAGCGTTTGAGAAAAGAGAAGTAATATAGGTAATTGCTTACAGCGAGTATGGGATGGTGAGAGCCATATAGTGGAGCCTATGTGAATAACACTTTTCAAGCTGTAATCTGAAAGGACATTCTGAGTAGGTGCGCCGTTTCGTTCTGCGTAAAGGAACTAGTCTTTATATAGACTTGGAAAATGAGAAAAAATATAGGTGGCACAGCGAGCACAGCACTTGCCCTATAACATGCTGAAACTGATTTGGAGGAAAAAGTATGTGTTCTATAATGGGTTATTGCAGTCGCAGTGCTGCCTATGATGTGTTTATGAAAGGATTTGAAGCGACCATTTCAAGAGGACCTGATGATAGTAGAGTGATAGATACCACAAACGGGTATTTGGGATTTCATCGATTGGCGATCATGGGACTTCATGATGCAGGTATGCAACCATTTCAATTAGATAAAAGTTACATTGTTTGTAATGGAGAAATCTATGGGTTTGAAAAATTAAAAAGTGAGTTATCAAAAAAGTATGTATTCAAGAGTGATTCAGATTGTGAAATCATGTTGCCTATGTATAAAGAATATGGTACGGCTATGTTTGCCATGTTGGATGCGGAATTTGCATGCATTATCTATGATGGAGATAGGGAAGAATACATTGCGGCAAGAGATCCGATCGGTATACGACCATTATATTATGGTTATGATAAGCAAGGTGCGATTGTTTTTGCCAGTGAACCTAAAAATTTGATAGAAATCGTTGAAAAGATCATACCATTTCCACCCGGACACTATTATAAAAATGGAAAATTTATATGTTATCTGGATATTTCAACAGTTACGCAAGTTTGTCAAGATGATTTAAAAACAGTATGTAAAAACATTCGTGAAAAATTAGTGTTAGGTGTGGAAAAACGTCTTGTTGCTGATGCAAAAGTCGGCTTTTTGCTTTCCGGAGGATTAGATTCTTCTTTGGTTTGTGCAATTGCCGCAAGAAAAAGTAAAGAACCGATCAAGACATTTGCAATCGGAATGAGTGAAGATGCCATAGATCTAAGATATGCAAAACAGGTGGCAGATCATATCGGAAGTGATCATACGGAAATTTATATGACACCGGATGAAGTAATTGCATCGCTTAGAACCATAATATATGTATTAGGTACTTTTGATATTACTACGATTCGAGCATCGATAGGCATGTATCTAGTCTGTAAAACCATTCATGAAAAAACGGATATCAGAGTTTTACTGACAGGTGAAATTTCAGATGAATTATTCGGATACAAATATACGGATTTTGCGCCAAATGCAGAAGCTTTTCAAATGGAATCACAGAAGCGAATAAAAGAGCTCCATATGTATGATGTACTGCGAGCTGATCGTTGTATTTCCGTGAATTCTCTAGAAGCAAGGGTCCCCTTTGGTGATATCGATTTTGTAAAGTATGTGATGTCTATCACTCCTAAGTTAAAGATGAATCAATATGGAAAGGGGAAATATCTACTTCGTCATGCTTTTGAAGAGGAAGATTATCTTCCTAGTGATATCCTATGGCGAGAAAAAGCTGCCTTTTCGGATGCGGTAGGACACTCTATGGTTGATTATTTAAAAGCATATGCGGAAAGAAACTATACAGATGCAGAGTTTCAGGATAAGTGTAAAAGCTATGATCATGCACGACCATTCACAAAAGAATCGTTACTATATCGTGAGATTTTCGAAGAATACTATCCTGGACAGAGTGAAATGATCAAAGACTTTTGGATGCCGAATAAAGAATGGGATGGTTGTCATGTAGATGATCCATCGGCAAGAGTTCTTTCTAACTATGGTACTAGTGGAATTTAGAATAAGGAGATGAAGCAATGGCGATTCATGAGGAATGTGGCGTGTTTGGAATCTTTGGTACGAAGAGAGAAAATGTCGCAAACATTGTTTATTATGGTTTATACGCACTACAACATCGAGGTCAAGAGAGCTGTGGAATCGTTGTTAATGATGATGGTGTGTTTTCATCTTATAAAGATCTGGGATTGGTAAGTGAGGTGTTTTCAAAAGATACATTATCAAACTTATCAGAAGGAAATATGGCAGTTGGTCATGTAAGATATGGCACAACAGGAGGAACTACTCGTAGTAATACTCAACCCATTGAAGTCAATCACCAGAAAGGAAAGATGGCAATTGCACATAATGGAAATCTAAGTAATGCATTAGAACTTCGAGATAAATTAGAACTATCTGGAGCAATTTTCAGCACCACAAGTGATACAGAAACGATTGCTTATGTTATCACAAGAGAAAGACTCAAGGTTTCCAGCATAGAAGATGCGGTGAGTAAAGCAATGAATTCTTTAGAAGGAGCGTATTCTTTGGTGTTAATGTCTTCTACCAAGTTCATTGCGGCAAGGGATCCACATGGATTCAGACCGTTATGTTATGGACAAATGAAGGATGGAAGCTATGTAGTTGCTTCAGAGAGTTGTGCATTATCTGCGGTGGGAGCAACTTTCATCAGAGATGTTCTTCCGGGAGAAATCATTGTTTTTAATAAGGATCATGTCATATCTCGAAAAGAGCACTGCAATAAAGAAAAGAGAAAGACCTGTATCTTTGAATATATTTACTTTGCCAGACCGGACTCCATCATAGATCATATTTCGGTATCACTTTCAAGATGTAAAGCCGGTGAGTTATTGGCAGAAAGTTATCCTGTGGATGCTGATGTTGTAATCGGAGTTCCTGATAGTGGTATGGAAGCCGCATTAGGCTATGCGAATGCTTCGAAAATACCATATGGTATCGGTTTGATAAAAAACAAATATATCGGTAGAACGTTTATTTCTCCGGGACAAGATGAACGCTTAGATCAAGTAAGAATTAAATTAAGCCCGGTTAAACAAGTGATAGAGGGTAAAAGAGTTGTATTGATTGATGATTCCATCGTCAGAGGTACGACCAGTAAACGTATTGTAAAACTACTCAAAGATGCCGGCGCAAAAGAAATACATATGAGAATTTCCGCACCACCTTTTTTACATCCTTGTTATTATGGTACAGACATTGATTCTGAAGAGAATTTAATAGCATGTCATCATAGTATTCAGGAAATTGAGGAGATCATCGGTGTTGATTCTCTTGGTTATCTACCGATCGAAAAATTAAGCAGATTGGTAGAAGGAAGCGAATATTGTGCAGCATGTTTTAATGGAGAGTATCCAACAAACATACCAAACGATGTTCGAAAAGATCGTTTTGAAGGAAAATTATCAGAGAACAACGGATAGGAGTGATACGATTGATATTTACAAAAATGCATGGTTTAGGAAATGACTACCTATACTATTATGGAGAATTAAACCATCCATCAGAGTGGTCAAGAAAATTATCTGATAGACATTTCGGAATCGGTTCTGATGGAATCATCACAATTTCAGAATCTAATATCGCAGATTTCAAGATGCGTATTTTTAATGCAGACGGCAGTGAAGCTAACATGTGTGGAAATGGGATTCGCTGTGTCGGCAAGTATGTGTATGAAAAAGGCTATACAGATAAGAAGATACTTACGATTGAAACATTATCCGGTATTCGTACTTTAAACTTAAAGGTTTTTGACCATAAAGTTGATAGTGTAAGTGTTGATATGGGAAAAGCAGTAGTAGAACCTGAAAACAGTTTACAAATTCATGGGGAACCAATCGTTTTTACACAAGTATCTATGGGAAATCCACATGCGGTCATTTTTGTAGAAGATGTGGAAAATGCACCACTTAAAACAATTGGATCTGCTATGGAAAAACATAGCTTTTTTCCTGAAGGAACCAATGTTGAATTTGTACTAAAATTAGATGAGAATCTATTGCGTATGAGAGTATGGGAAAGAGGTAGTGGAATTACGATGGCATGTGGTACGGGAGCGTGTGCGGCGGTAGCAGCTGCGATGGTATCAGGAAAATGTCCTAGTGAAAAAGAAATCACAGTACGTTTAGATGGTGGAGAACTGCAAATCATTGTGGATGATGATCGAAAGGTTACCATGACAGGAATGGCAGAAATCATATGTGAATGTGAGGTGCAAGAATATGATACCTAATACAAACTATCAAAATTTAAAAGATTCTTACTTATTTTACAACATTTCTCAAAAGGTGAAACAATACACAGAAAAACACCCGGATAAACACCTTTATCGCATGGGAATCGGAGATGTATCTTTACCATTGTGTGATGCAGTCATTACAGCTTTACATCGTGCTGTGGATAATCAAGCAAATAAAAACACATTTCATGGATATATGCCGGAATGCGGTGATGAAGTACTGCGAAAAGCGATAGCTGACCATTATCAAAGAAGAGGAGTAAGTCTAACGTCTGAGGAAGTATTTATATCAAGTGGTGCCAGTGATGAACTAGGTGATATTTTGGATTTATTTGGTAGAGATAAAACTGTTATGATCATGGAACCTGCTTACCCGGCCTATGTGGATGCCAATGTTATCGCAGGCAATCGTATCATTCATATACCGGCAGGTAAGGATAACAACTTTTTACCAATGCCGGATGATCGCCAAGTTGCGGATATTATTTATCTATGTTCTCCAAACAATCCAACAGGTGCTGTCTTTGATAGAGAACAATTAAAAAAATGGGTAGATTATGCGATAAGCAAAGATGCGATCATCTTATTTGATGCGGCTTATGAAGCATTTATCGAGGAACAAGATATACCACATAGTATTTATGAAGTACCGCAAGCAAAAAATTGTGCGATTGAAATTTGTTCGTTATCCAAAACAGCCGGATTTACTGGTACACGTTGTGGTTATACTGTTATCCCAAAAGCTTTATGTAAACATGGTATGAACTTAAATAACATGTGGGTAAGAAATCGTACAACAAAAACAAATGGAGTATCCTATATCATTCAAAAAGGCGCAACAGCTATTTTTACCGAGGAAGGACAAAAACAGATTCACGAAAACATTCAAATTTATAAGCAAAATGCAGTTTGTTTCATGAACGCATTGGATCAGTTGGGATTTTGGTATTGTGGCGGTAAGAATGCACCATATATTTGGATGGAATGTCCTAATCATATGGGAAGCTGGGAATGTTTTGATTATTTATTGAATGAGATTCAGGTTGTAGGAACACCGGGAGAAGGATTTGGTTCTTGTGGTGAAGGCTATTTTAGATTTTCAATGTTTGGTTCAATAGAGGATACAGAGGAAGCCGCAAAGAGATTGGTGCAGTTATTTTCTAAGTAATGTAAAGGAGCAGATTATGTTTGATGCGGAAAAAGTAAAAAATAATTGTGTATCATGGATTCAAGAATTCTTTGAAAAGAATGGAAAAGGATGCAACGCAGTGATTGGTATATCCGGAGGAAAAGATAGCTCTGTAGTCAGTGCACTATGTGTAGAAGCACTAGGAAAAGATAGGGTCATCGGTGTTTTGATGCCATGTGGGGAACAAAGTGACATTGATATGGCATATCGCTTAGTTCAACACTTAGGTATTTCTTACTATGTCATCAATATAGAACCTGCGGTTAAGGCAATAACAAACAGTATTTCTATGTTAGCGGATATTTCTATACAAACCAAAACAAACCTACCTGCAAGGGTTCGTATGACAACCTTATATGCTGTATCACAAAGTGTGAATGGAAGAGTCGCAAACACTTGTAATTTATCCGAAGATTGGGTAGGTTATGCTACACGATATGGTGATGGTGCAGGGGATTTTAGTCCATTATGTCATTTGACAGTTACCGAAGTTAAGCAAATCGGTAAGGCATTAAATCTTCCAACAGAACTTATTGAAAAAGTACCCATTGATGGTCTTTCAGGTAAAACAGATGAAGAAAATCTAGGCTTTTCTTATAAAGAGCTAGATGAATATATAAGAAATGGCGTCATCAAGGATATGGAAAAAAAGAAGCGAATTGATCTTTTACATGAGAGAAATCAATTTAAGCTAGAAAAGATACCGGGATTTCAATGGATGAAACCCTAAAGATCAGAGCACTGATTCCAGTGCTTTTTTTTCATTTTTCTCTTGCCGTTATACCATTTTTACGATACCTTATGCATCTGATATTGTGCATATAGTTATAAAAAGATATAATGATGACGAAAGCAGGGAGATAGAATGAAAATTGCACTTTGTGATGATGAAATCGAAGTAATGAAAGAATTGGAACAGATCCTGCATGGTTTAGGTTATCCATGTGATCGTTATCAAGATCCAACGCAATTGATTCATCACTCTTATGATGTTTATTTTTTAGATATCGGAATGGACCTTATGAATGGTATCGAAACCGGAAAACAGTTGAGAAAAGCTTATCCGAAGTGTTGTATCATCTATTTAACGAATTTTGATGATTATCGCTCACAGGCCTTTGGTGTCCATGCTTTTGACTATTTGAAAAAGCCGGTAACAAAAGAAGATATCGAACGAGTGATAAAAGATGTAACAGCCTTTATAGACAAGGAAACACCAAAATGTAGCTTTCATACAAAGGATGGAGTGCTACAGCTACCTATAGATGATATTTTATATTTTGAATTTCTAGGCAGAAATGTTATTTTGCATACAAGCGATCGACAATACACGATGACACAAAGTCTGCATACCATTGCGGATATGATGAAAAGCTACCATTTCGTTATGCCACATAAAAGCTTTTGTATCAATCTAAAAAATGTCAAGCTGTTAAAAGGATATGATATCACAATGATCAATCAAGATATCATTCCTTTGTCGCAAAAAAGAAGCAGTGAATTTCGTAAAGCATTAAATGATGTTTTATATGAACAGATACGAGGTGGGATAAAATGAATGAGATATTGTTTTTCACCGTATGTGCATTTGGCGCTAGCTGTATTAGCTCTTATGTTATCCTCGGATTGATTCAATGGATAGAAAAAGGATGGAAATTCTTTACAGTGCTTGTTTTCAATGCCTGTTTGCTTGCACTTAGTTATTTCTTTTATTATCCATACAGCAAAATTATTACGGTTGTTATTGATGTATTGTTGTTAAATGCGATACTAAATCATAAGAAACCTCAATTTCCATTGATCGCAGTATCTCTTTTACTAGGTGTTTGTGAATTGATCGTTTATCCTATTCAAGTTTTTATCACTTTATACATTAATCGTGTACCTAATTTAAATGTATGGTCCTTAAGTAGCAGTTTGCTGTTTCCACAATTTCTTATTTTATATGTTCATTGGTTATATCAGAAAATAGCAACAAAATCAAAAGAGAAACACAATCTTTTTGTTTCTTTGTTACAGGTAATCATTCTTCCGATCTTTACCATCATCAACAATATCGTCATGATCATGATGTCTTCCTATTATATGGATCCTTTGATGCTTTTCTTCATTTTGATGGATATGATCTTTGTGGTATTCCTCAATGTTTATCTATGTTATCTATTTGAAAAGACAAAGGAAAATGTCAGACTGAAACAACAAGCCATCCGTCTTGAAGAAATGGGAAAGATGCAATATACCTACTATCAAAGATTAGAAGATAAATATGATCAAAGTAGAGCATTGATACATGATATGAAACGACATCTACAGGTGCTGGAAAATAAAGCGTTACCACAAGATCACTTACAAACGTATTTGGGAGATATGAAAGGACTATTACACCGTTATGCACATGAAGTATATAGTACACATCCAATCATCAATATCATTTTACATGAAAAGTTTGAAGAAGCAAAAGAAAACGGAATTCAGGTCACATGCAGTATGGCACCCATTGACTTTACTTTCATAAAAGAAATCGATCTTACCGTAATATTTGCCAATCTTCTGGATAATGCCATTGATGCTTGTGTGGAAGTTGAAGGCGAGAAAAAGCTAGTGTTAAAGGTTGATCAGGTACATGATTTTATTGTGATATTGATTCAGAACACCTCAAAGCCATATGTAGAAACGAAACATTCCAGTAAACAAGGACATAGTGGCTTAGGCTTAAAAAATGTTAGCCAGACTTTAGAAACCTATGGAGGGAATATGCAGGTGGAGCCTGGAGAACAAGACTTTACCATTCACCTGTATATACCGATCGTATGAAACATATCGTTGTGATCCTTATTTGTTTTCTTGTACCTATAGGGCTATTGACTTTGCTTATGAGGAAGAAATCCTCTGTTTGGATATCTTTTTTGATTGGTGTGCTGGCATTTGTGATATCACAAATCATATTGAGAATTCCATTACTTCAATTCCTACAAGGTAAATTATCGGTTCAATTTTTCGCCATCAGACAACCGATTTTATGGATATTGTTGCTGGCCTTAAGTGCCGGTATATTTGAAGAAATAGCGAGATATATCGGTTTTCTTTGTATCCGTAAACACCATCAAAGCCTATTCGATGCCCTTGCTTTTGGATTAGGACATGGAGGAATTGAGGCAATGCTCCTTGTTGGTATCCCTTTGTTACATGCTTCAATACCTGTACAAGAGATTGGGATTGCTATGTTGGAAAGATGCTTTGCGATGCTTGCTCATGTCATGATGTCGATCATTGTATGGTATGGGGTTAAGGAAAAGAAATTTATTTATGTGATGATTGCGATTTTCGTGCATATGGGATTGGATTGTTATCCATTGTTAGGAAACAATATATGGCTTATCGAAGGTTATGTGATGGGATATGCCATCCTATTAAGTGTGTTATGCTATCGATGTATCATAAAGAAGGTGTTGAAACATGAAATATCAGCGGATAGAACTATATGTGAGTAGATTACTATTATTAGGTTCTTTGGTTTACATTTTATTAGAATGGAACCAGATGCCCAATATCATACCCAGTCATTTTAATGGCATTGGTGAAATAGATCATTATGATGAAAAATCTTCTATTTTTATGATTTTTATTTGTATATTGGTCGTTCATATATGCTTTATCACTTTAGAAAAGAATATAGAAAATTGGAAAGTGTCTATCCTAGTAAGGGTCCAAAAGAATACACCTATATATCGCATGATTTATATGATGTTAACGATCATCCATTTGATATGCATGATTTCTATGTTGATATTAATTGTATATTCCATACGAGGATCTAATTTACCGAACTTGTTTCCTATGCTTATGATCTTAGGTATCTTATTACCGGTATGTGTGATCGTCATAAAGCTTCTCTGGGAAAGTTGGAAGGAGTATCATAAGTATGAAGACATATAGAAAAATCTTAAATATCATTGGTTGGTTATCTTTATTCGCTATGGTTGTTTATGTGATATTGATTTGGAATACATTACCTCATCAAATACCATCACATTATAATTTTCAAGGAGAAATAGACCAATATGGAGGAAAGGCAACCATATTGATCATGCCAATCACAATGACCTTGCTGTTTCTCTTATTGGTTGTCGTTGAACGATTTCCGAATAGCTGGAATATACCGGTTGAGATATGTGAAGATAACAAAGAAAGAGTTTATGAATCCATGAGGTTAATGCTAGTGGGTATGAGAGCAATGTTTATGATCAATGCTTTTCTTACCACATATGCAATGTCCCATGCCTTACAACTACCAAGTCTTTATTTACCTATATTTATAGGAATCGTATTTTTACTGTTAGTGATCGACATGATCTATATTGTGAAAATCAATAAGAAAAGGAAGGAATAACATATGAAAAAAGTAATGAGTATTTGTTTATGCATCGGTTTATTATTCACAATGAGTGGCTGTAGTAAAGAAGAAACGCCATCTGTAAGCTATGATGAGGCTAAGATTCTTGAGATGGGTGAAACAGTAATCAATAAAATGAATGAGGAAGATTATCAAGCAGTTATCGATATGGGAAATCAAAAGTTGAAAGACGTGCTTACTGCCGAACAGTTAAAATCCGGTATGGATACGTATGTGTTACCACTTGGAGCTTTCAAGGAAAATGAAACACATGAAATTGCGACACAAGATGATTATATCGTGATTGGATTTATATCTGTTTATGAAAAAGGAAAGATACAGTATACGATTTCTTTTGATCAAAATAATGCTATGGCAGGTATACGTCTTGCGCCTGCTTCATGAAAAAGATAATTATAATTGCCTGTTGTTTACTTCTAAGTGCATGTTCTACAAAGCCCTATACAGATGAAGAGAAACAACTAATCGTGAAAGTTGAACAAATGATTGAGCATTTACAACAAAAGCAATATGATGAAATCGCAAAAGAGTTTTCTATCCTAGCAAAAAACCCACAAGATGATATAGCTTCGATTATCAAAGAGGGTTGGGAATCAACATCGGCAGAGTATGGAACCTTTTTAGGCATAGATCGCTACATTTTCCTTCATTTAAAATCCGGATGTGAAGTAAAGGTCATAGTAAATTATGAATATTATAAAGCTCAATTTAGTATCAATTTTTTATCAAACGGCAAAATAGCTGGGTTTTTCTTTAAGTAGATATAAGCTGAGGTGTTTAGCATCTCGGCTTTTTCTATAAATAAAAGCTCCCTTTTAAAGGAGCAAGTATTACTTTATTTTTTCTTTTAACATCATAAAGAACATTATGATACCAACACCGGTAAGAATATGACCAATACCGGAGATTCCTGATATCATCCCATTCATAGCACTGCTTAAGACAGTCGCATTTACTTGGAAGATACCTCGGACACCTAACATGATGGAAGTAATCAAAACACCTAAATTGTAAATATACAGAAAGGGTTTGAATTTTTTTGTGTCATCAATTTGAAATAATTTGATGCAAATGCTTACCATAAGTAACATGATCATTCCTAGTAGAAATAGATGGGTATGTACAAAGGATAATGTCGTTCTACCTTCAAATCCTAAAATCTTAGTGAATTCTCTATAAAACACACCACCGATCATTGCCAGTATCGCATATATAAACGCCAAATTAACTGTTTTTTTCATAAGTAATCTCCTCCATTGATTTTTATGATTCTATTATAGAATATATATTATATGAGCTTCAATTTATATGCTTATTGAATCCATATGGATAGGTACTGTTTTTTACGATAATTTCGATTTTAAAAAAAATAATGATTTTGTTTTTTTTTTTAATAGTATAATTATATAGAGAGATCAAAAAAGAAAGCGAGGAATTATTGTGAGAAAGAAAAGCTTTATAAATACGACTGATTATGTTAGATTGCCAAAGGCAAATAGAGGTTGTTTGACTAAAGTTATGAAAAAGCGTGATACTGGAGAAAAGTGTAATGCTATCATCAGTTTTTGGAAAACAGAAGTAGGATTTTTGAATTATAATTCAAAAATGGAGTTGCAATAATGCGACGATTGGTCATAACTAAAGTAGCAATTAGTCTTGCTTGTATTTTCAGTTTAACTTCATGCTCTACTAGTAATGAATCTGGGTTTCCAGAACAGTATATTACATTTACATTTACGCATATTACGGATCAAGAAGATGAATTTGAAATGAATACTTATGATTATGATTTTCAAAAGGATGAACTCAAGCAAGTAGCTACAATTCAATATGGAAGTCAATATCCTCTGACATATTATGATAAGCAAAAAAACGTTGTTTATTATACAACAAAAACAAAAGAAAATAACGATGAAATTTTTGAATATAATTGTGAAAATAAACAAAGTAGAAAAATGACAAATAAATTATTTGCGGTCAATGCAATGGTGAAAATCAGTCCTAATAAACTTGCGTTGGTTGCAGTATCGAAGCAGTTGTTACAATTATGGATATTAGATGTTGAAACTTTAGAACTTAAAGAAATCACAATGGATGATTATATGATTTCAGCACAATCCTATCGTGAAAAAACTCATTCTATCTTATTAGCAGGATATAGCGATTCTAAGGAATGGGAATTGAGAAACGCATATAATGAGGATGAGATTGATAGTTATGTAGTAGAATATGTTGTCAGTGAGTATCATTTTGACACAGGAAAACAAGAAGAAATATTTAAAGAATCTGATGGTGAAATTATTACAATGGTAGGTAATGACCAAGTGATTTACTATAAAATAATGGATCCAATGAGCGCAAAAACCAAAATCATGTTGTATGATCGAAACACAAAAAAGACTACAGAAGTTACAAATATGGGAAATATCTACCAACTAATAGGAATTAGTGAAGATTCACAGGAAATTTTATATAATACAGGTTCCTCTATGAATATTTTTAATGTGAAGACGGGAAAAAGTACAAGCTTATTTACTGTGGATGTTGCAGGTCAGATTAACAACGGATTTTTGTGTGAAAACAATAATTAATAAAAAATATGAAATGAAAAAGAGAATTTAATTCTATTGATATTAGAATATGAATTCTTTCTAATTACGCTAGTTCAAAGTAGCTATTTTAGGTTTCAAATACTCAATGTTTCTTGGAATATATCATCTTTAAAAGCCAAGAGTTTTATAATCCAAAGGACTTTTATAATAAACATGATTACTTTATATAGGTAAAATAAATGATTGTGTAGCTTAATGTCTCATACAAACTAATTTTATTGGACATGCTATAGCTATCATAGGTTATAATGAATATGCTGAGGTTTATTATATTCATAATCCTTGGTACAATAATACAGAGCCGATACTATTGGTGGAAATCACGTAGCTGGTGGTCATAATTGGAAATGGACAGGAAGAGCTGTTTATAATGTTTTATAAAGCTTCAAAGCAGGCAATTAGATGAAATGAGGTAAGATCATGAAAGAGAACAAAATGAGGATATATCTTATTGTATTTGTAATTTTTATTGTTTTCTTATGGTTTTCTCCTAAGATATTTTTTCCCGATCCTGATCCAGCATGGATACCGCAATGTTTTGTTCAACAAGATGGCTATTTTTATAATCAATCTGAGGTTCATTATGAGAAAGAGATTGAGAAAGAATATCTAAAGTATGGAAAGATCACTAGTTTTATCGAATATAAAAAAACAGCTGATCTTAAAGATCTAAGTACGAATTACAATGAATATATGAATAAAGACGTTTATCTAAATAAGGCAGACACTACGTATATTTATTTGAAATATGACGAGCAACAATATTTAAAATTGAAGAAAATAGGTGATTCGGAGGTTCTAATAAAGTAGTAAATAGGTAGCTTATTCTTCGTTACTGACAATATAAATGGGCGTTTTATATTTGAAATATAACAAAATCGGAAGTAAAATCGTAATAATTTCGGAAGTGAAACATCGATATTTTCGGAAGTAGATGTTGTACTAAGCTTATAAAACTATCTGTTAACTACTTGATGTTCTTGCCCATAAGTGGATAAGAACCAATTCATTCATCGACGTTGTTTTCTTAGAAATTATATATATTTTTGTGGAAACCTAGCTGAAAAAGGAATAGCACTGTCGCTATTCCTTTTCGTATTCTGTAATTGTATATCATTCATAAAAAGGGTTTATAAGCTTGTTAATACATCTTTGATATGTTGGGCATCGATACCATATTTTTCAAAGAGTTGTGAAGGTTTGCCACTTTCTCCAAAGGTATCCTGTACACCAATCATCATTTGTTTACATAAGGTATAAGGTGCTAGTACTTCCGCAACCGCACTACCTAAACCACCTAGGACAGTATGTTCTTCTACTGTAACAAGGACATCATGTGTTTTTGCGGTTTCTATGATTAATTCACGATCGATTGGTTTGATACATGGCATATCAATGAGGGTAACATTCATATCCTGTGTAGCTTTTATTGCTTCTTGTACCATAGAACCACTCGCTATGACTGCGATACGACTTCCTTTTTTCAAGATGGCACCTTTTCCGATTTGGAAGTGAGCGGTATCTGTATACACATCTTCAACCGCACTTCTTCCTAGACGAATATAACAAGGACCTTGATAATCAGCTACTGCTTGAATGACTTCTCTTGTGGATATATCATCACAAGGTTGTAAAACGACCATATTAGGTATTGCTCTCATTAATGCAAGATCCTCGATTGCTTGATGACTTGCGCCATCTTCACCAACTGCCAAACCTGCGTGTGTTGCACATATTTTTACATTTAGCTTTGGGTAAGCAATGCTGTTTCTGATTTGTTCAAAAGCTCTTCCTGCCGCAAACATCGCAAAGCTGGATGCAAATACAG
>NZ_JBEQZJ010000019.1:0-74299 GCF_045223415.1 Hoskinsella mucinilytica
ACACCTAGCTGTATACCATGTCTGGCACACACAAAAAAAGAGACAACTTCGTCTCTTTACTTCACCATTTTTTCAAATGCATCCTTTGCGGCCATTTGTTCCGCTCTCTTTTTAGAATAGCCTTTTCCTTTCCCCAATGTAATTTCATCTAACATAACAACAACTTCAAATTCCGGTTTATTGCTAGGACCAGTTACATTTACTGTTTGATAATGCACTGTTTTCCTTGAATCGCTTTGTATGTATTCTTGAAGCTTTGTCTTATAATCAATCACTTTCTCACTTTTCGGCATAGTGATCGCAGGTGTTAACACTGTATCCAAAATGACATTCACAGCTTCCATCCCTTGATCCAAGAATACTGCCCCTAACAGTGCTTCAAACATATCCGCCAAAATCGAATCACGTTCTCTCCCCCCGGTTTTTTCCTCACCTACACCAAGCTTTAAATATTTTCCAAGTCCTAGTGTTCGATTGTATTGTGCCAAAGCTTCCTCACAAACTAATTGTGCTCGAAGTGTCGTCATTTGTCCCTCGCTTAATGGCGGTTCTAAACGAAACAGCTTATTAGTAGACCATAACTGTAATACAGCATCGCCCATAAACTCCAATCGTTCATTATCATGTGGATAGCTTTTATGCTCATTCACATAGGAAGAATGAACCAGTGCAGTTTCAATCAGTTCCTTATCATGATACGCTATGTGCATATCATCCAGCCAATCAAATATTGTTTCCATAGTTATCTATTTTCTCCTTAATGTGTTTATTATACCACTAATCCAGATAAGTTCCACTGGTTAATGTTTCTTTCAAATAATTTTTCAAGCTCGCATAAGGCGCTTCATCGATATGCTTCAAAATTCTGATTGCGTCATCTCTTGCGACCTCAAGAATATTAGCATCTTGAATGACATCCCCTAATATGAAACCCGGGACACCGCTTTGTCTTGTACCTAGTATATCTCCGGGACCTCTTAATTTTAGATCTTCCCTTGCAATTTCAAATCCATCATGGCTTCGCTCACAAATCTTTAATCGTTTTATCGTATCAGGATCATTGGTATTGCTTAACAAATAACAATAACCCTCTTTTTGCCCTCTACCGACACGACCTCTTAACTGATGAATTTGACTTAATCCGAAACGATTGGCATCGTAAATGACCATGATATTTGCATTTTTTACGTCTACCCCAACTTCGATGACCGTCGTAGAAACTAAGATTTGTATCTTTTGTTTTACAAAATCTTCCATTACCGCATCTTTTTCCTGAGAACTCATTTTCCCATGTAATAGCCCTATACGATACAGCTTACCAATCGATGTTTTCATCCCTTCATAAATATCCATCACATTACGTATATCATACTCTTCATTCTTTTCAATGGCGGGACAAACAACATAGCATTGATTTCCTTCATCGATCTTCTCCAAGACTTCTTCTAAGATCGGACCCATGGATCTGCTTTTTATCAATTTCGTCGTTATCATTTTTCTTCCTTTTGGAAGCTGTGCAATGGTAGATACATCCATATCTCCATATAAGGATATCGCAAGCGTTCTCGGTATCGGGGTTGCGCTCATAAATAAGAAGTCCACCTTATCTCCCTTTTCCAACATTTTTCTTCGTTGAGATACACCAAAGCGATGCTGTTCATCTGCGACTACCATTCCCAAATCATAGAAATCGACATCATCCTGAAATAGCGCATGTGTACCAACCAATATATCAATTTCATTTGCTTTTAAGCGTTGTAAGACACCTTTTTTCTCTGCAGGTTTCAAGGAAGAATATAACACCTCCACGACCACATCTACATCACGAAAGGTTTCTTGTAGATTCTTATAATGCTGCTTTGCCAAGATTTCGGTCGGTGCCAAAAAAGCTGCCTGTTTGTGAGATAGCACACAAGCATATAAACCAAATGCCGCAACTAAGGTCTTTCCACACCCTACATCCCCTTGTACCATGCGATACATGACCTTTTCACTTGCTAGATCGTTTAAGATTTCTTCTATGACCGTTTCTTGATCTTTCGTTAGTTCAAAGGATAAGGAATGTTTTAATTCCATGACATCTTCAAAATCAAAATGCTTTTCGCAACCTTTCACTACTTCTTTTTCTTGGTCCTTTAGAGCTTGCATCGCAAGTTGAAATTTAAAAAACTCTTCATATTTTAAGTGACGTAAACTTTGTTTTACAGCCTCTTGACGTGAAGGATGATGAATATAATATAAGGCTTGCTTTTTAGAGATCAGACGATATGTTTCCAACAGCTCTTTAGGTAAAAAATCTTCAATCGTATCCTGTAATGCGATCCATGCTTTCTCTATATATTTTATAATATCCTTTTGAGTAATGCCTTCTCTGACATTATATACCGGGTGAATACCAAGTTGTTCCTTCAAGGGTTTAAAATTATATTGTACTATCGTCAAACGATTACCGCCCTCATATTTTGCGAATAACGTAATCATCTTACCAACGCTAAACATAGATACCCAAGGTCGATTAAAGATAGAAACATCGAATTCCTCTTCCTCAAACAAAACTTTAAAGCGTGTAACACTTTGTTTCCCACGATATCGAATCACTTTAGCATGGGTTATGATCTTCGCCTCTAAATTGACCTTATCCTCTTTCTTCCACTTCAAACGTGGTACAACTTCAATACTTTCGTAACGGAAGGGATAATAGGTCAAAAGATCTTCTGCACAATGGATATTCATATAATGTAATACTTCGATTTTCTTATCAGAGATACGCAAAGCCTTTAATTCCATACCATCACTCCTTACTTGCACTATTATACCTTATCCTTCTATCTTTCTCAATTCTTTCCTGATTTGTTGACACATCGTGAACATAAATAAAAAAATCTTCTGCATAGTGAAAACTATGTATCTATAGTATTGTCAACAGAAAAAAATTCCGCTATAATCCCCCTCATAAAAAGGAGGGATGTCGCTAACGTTTATTTAACATTTATGACACAGTGTAAGCTGTGGTTTGACCCTTGAAAAAAGGCCATACGGACAGCCAGGTCAAATGCCGAAGATATAGACAATATCTGTCTTATTGGGTTAAAAGCCAAATTTTATGAGCAAGCGTGCTTGTGAGATCAATGAGAGTAGGAAAGGCATCTAATGTTGTATGAACTCGCGATATTCTAACCGTTTTTTATCATATCTTGAATATCATCAATAGATCAACCTCATTTTTTGTGAGGACAAGTACCCTTTGCGAGAACCACGTGGTAAAGGAGAAAATGAAAATGAAGAAAACAATTATTATGTTATGTATGATCCTGTTATTGACAGGTTGTAGCACAACGTCATCAGGCAAAAAGGAAAATTTCACAGATGAAATGAAAATTGCACACACCATAGATTTATCAAAAGAGGATGGTGCTGATAGCGTGGAACGTGATGGTGATCATGAAGATTCCCCTTATTTTAAACACCCTGATTTTTATCATATGACTTCTACGGATACTCTAACGATACTAGAGAAATTTCCTACGATTCAGCAAACAAGTGAATGGAGCTGTGGGGTAGACAGTGCATTGATGGTGTTACAATACTTTGATCGATTAGGTGATGAAAATGAAGAAAGTCTAGCATCCTATCGTAGCAATAAATCAAAACCCGAAGCAACTTCCCTCGCTTCTATGATCCGTATCTTTGAAGGCATCAAAGGCTTTGAGATACATTCAACTTATGACTATAAGGAAGAAGAATATGACCAAATATCGTTAGAAATGATTCAAGACTACTTAGCAAAAGGTATTCCGGTCATGGTCGCATGGAATGATTGGGGAGGTCATTGGCAAGTGATCATCGGTTATGATACGATGGGTACCGAAACTACACAAGATGATGTTATCATCGTCGCAGATTCTTATGATACCACAGATCATAATCAAGATGGATATGGAATCTATGGTGCGGAACGCTTCTTTTATAACTGGACCATGTATGATTTCTTTGAGAAAAATGCCGGGTTAAAAGAACGTGATAAACTGTTTATTGCCGTAGAACCTAAATAAAGCCTTATGGAACAACTTTGTTCCACAAGGCTTTTCTATTATCTTAATAATTTTCTTCACGAACCTCAAAATAAGCTCTAGGATGATTACATACCGGACATACTTCAGGAGCTGCTTTTCCTTTGTGTAAATGACCACAATTCAAGCATTCCCAAAGTGTTTCTTCACTCTTTTCAAACACTGTACCATCTTCAATGTTATTCAACAGCGCAACATAACGTTCTTCATGTGTTTTTTCGATAGCAAGTACACCTTCCATTGTATCGGCGATATCATCAAAGCCTTCTTCACGAGCTTCTTTTGCCATACGAGCATACATATCTGTCCATTCAAAGTTTTCACCCGCAGCAGCATCTTTTAAATTAGTTACTGTATCAGGCATACCATCGTGCAATAATTTGAACCAAAGTTTTGCATGTTCCTTTTCATTGTTTGCTGTTTGTTCAAAGATGTTAGCAATCTGTACATAACCATCTTTCTTCGCTTTGCTTGCATAATAGGTATACTTGTTTCTTGCCATGGATTCGCCGGCAAATGCTTCATTCAAGTTTTTTTCTGTTTTTGTTCCTTTTAAGTTCATCTTATGTCCTCCTTATCAAAGTATATGAATATACTTTCTTTACATATACCATTGTACTCTTTTTTTTCAGAAAAATCATCACTTTTGCATAACAAATTCATATTTGTAAGCGTTTATACAATTTTCGACAATCTTCTTTCCTACCGAAATATAACAAATAGAGAACACTCAAAAAATAACAATATTTTCTTATTTTATCCTTAAATTTCAGATTTTTATCCATTGAATACCATTTCTTTTTCTGTTTTTTCTTATTTTTTTCATTTTTATCACAGTTTTTCTATACTTTTTTTATGAAATAGAGTAAAATTTTGATTAAGGAGGATTTAAAAGATGATAAACAAACACCCTTTTGATGATTTCGGTATCAATTTATTCAGTGAAAATGTAATGAAGGAATGTCTTCCTCATCCTGTATATCAGAAATGGAAAACGGCGACTCGTAAGGAAGATGCTCTTGATCGTCCTACTGCAGATGCAATCGCTCATGCGATGAAAACCTGGGCAATGGAAAAAGGAGCTACTCATTTTACGCATTGGTTTCAACCATTGACCGGTTCTACTGCCGAAAAACATGACAGCTTTATCGAACCTGGTGATTTCAACCAGCCCATATCTCGCTTTAGTGGCAAAAGCTTGATCAAAGGAGAAGGCGATGCATCTAGTTTTCCAAGTGGTGGTCTTCGTGCCACATTTGAAGCAAGAGGCTATACTTATTGGGATTGTACCTCTCCTGCTTTTCTTCGTGATAACGTATTATGTATCCCAACCATTTTTGTTTCCTATAATGGAGAAACCTTAGATAAAAAAGCACCACTATTAAAATCCGCAGAAGCCATTAGCAAACAGGCTACCAGAATTGTGAATTTATTCAAGGACAAAGATATCAAACAAGTGATTGCGATGGTCGGATTAGAACAGGAATACTTCCTTGTGGATAAAGCGTTATATTTACAAAGGAAAGATCTGGTTCACACAGGACGTACGTTATTTGGTTCTATGCCACCAAAATCCATGGATCTGCGAGGACACTACTTTGGAAGCATTCCAAGTCGAGTACAAGCTTTTATGGAAGAAGTGGATGAAGAGCTTTGGAAACTTGGAATCTATGCTAAAACCGAGCATAATGAAGTAGCACCTTGCCAATTTGAAATTGCGCCATTGTTTATTGATGCTAACGTAGCTGTTGATCAAAATCTGATCATCATGGATGTCTTAAAGAAAAAAGCAGATAAACATGGGCTAGCATGCTTATTGCATGAAAAGCCATTTCAAGGAGTCAACGGAAGTGGGAAACATAACAATTGGAGCCTTGTGACAGATGATGGTCAAAACTTATTGGAACCAGGGGATCGCCCTCATGAGAATATTCGTTTCTTGTTATTTGTATGTGCCATCATCGAAGCCGTAGACAAGTATCCGGAATTATTGCGAATGGCAGCGAGTTGTTATGGCAATGATTATCGATTAGGCGCAGATGAAGCACCACCTGCAGTCGTATCAATTTGCATGGGAGAAGACCTTGAAGCTATTTTAGAAAAGATTCGTATTGGTGAAAATGAATTAAGTACCGTCGTTGAAACAAAAGCATATGCAATTGCAAATTTAAGCTATGTACCTAAAGATACCAGTGATCGTAATCGTACTTCCCCATTTGCCTTTACCGGAAATAAATTTGAATTCAGAATGGTAGGTAGTAGCCGTAGTGCTTCTACAACAAATATCATATTAAACAGTATCGTAGCAGATAGTTTAAGTCGTATTGCAGATGAACTACAAGGCATCAAATATATTGATGATGTAAGGAAGAAATCACTCGATATCTGCCGTGATATTTTACAAAAACACCATCGTATCTTATTCTCCGGTGATGGTTATTCTGAAGAATGGCTTACAGAAGCACAACAAAGAGGGTTACCAAATATCAAACATTATATAGATTCTATCCCTGCTTTATGTTCTGAAAAAGCTGTAGCGATGTTTGATCGTATGAAAGTATATAACGAAGCTGAACTACAGGCTAGGGTAGATATCCTAGTTGAAGAATATAGAAAAAGTGTAAAAGTAGAGGTATTGACTTTGTTGGATATGAGTAAAAAAGAAATTCTTCCAGCACTTGTCAAAGAAATAAAATTTTATACGGATGCACAAAATTCCCTTGGATTCGAACAAGCATATTACAAACGTAAGATCGAGCATCTCCTTACCCTATTAAATGCCTTTGATGCTCAATATCATGAATTAAAAAATAAAATGGAAGAACGTCAACAATACCCTGACAATATGGAAAAGGCACTATATCTTGATAACATCGTCATCCCTCAAATGAAAAAGTTGAGAGACATCATCGATCAAATAGAAGATGCAATCTCCAGCGAACATTATCCATATCCTACATATGATGATATGTTTACCAGTATGCAATGATAGCATGAAAAGAAGCAGTGATTGCTTCTTTTTTTATATTCCCCCAACATCTTTTACCAAAATTTTACAATTCTTATGAATTTTCTATCTTTCATGAAGTATTCATGAAGTTTTTAACGATAAATTAACAATAGCTTTACAATAATTCGGTATACTTTATTTGTATGTGTATGAATTTAGGAGGAAAATGGAATGTCATTTGAAAACTTACTTGCTTTATTAGGCGGTTTAGCCTTATTCTTGTATGGTATGCATATGATGAGCGATGGCTTAGAACAAGCTGCCGGTGATCGTATGAAAGCAATATTAGAAAAACTGACAAGCAATCGTCTGCTTGGGGTCTGTGTCGGAGCAGCGATTACTGCTGTCATCCAAAGCTCCAGTGCTACTACGGTTATGGTCGTAGGTTTTGTAAACTCTCAATTGATGACGTTAAATCAAGCCGTATGGATCATCATGGGTGCTAATATCGGAACCACGATCACAGGACAATTAATTGCTCTTGACGCAAGCAAGATCGCACCGTTGGTTGCTATTATCGGCGTGGTATTTGTTACATTCTTCAAAAATAAGAAATTAAATGCCATCGGTGAAATCATGGCAGGACTTGGTATTTTATTCATTGGTATGGATATGATGAAGGATGCCATGGTACCATTACAAAACAGCGAGGCATTTATCAACGCAATGACCACTATCAAAAACCCTGTACTTGCTATTCTACTAGGAGCAGGATTTACCGCATTGATCCAAAGTTCTTCTGCATCCGTCGGTATCCTACAAGCGTTGGCATTAAGTGGACTGATTGGCTTAGATAGTGCAATCTATATTATCTTCGGTCAAAATATCGGTACCTGTATCACTGCTGTATTAGCAAGCCTTGGCGCAAATCGAAATGCCAAACGTACTACCATCATTCATTTATCTTTCAATATCATAGGAACTCTGATCTTCCTAATTGTGGTACATATCGTCCCATTTGTGGATTGGATGCAACAAATCACAACGAATCCAGCTGCTCAAATCGCTAATTCGCACACCGTATTCAACATCTCAACCACCTTATTATTGATTCCATTTGGTAATAAACTAGCACATCTTGCTCAACTCATTTTACCAATCAAACCAGAGGAAAAGGAATACAACAAAGACTACAACATTCCCCTTACCTTTGTGGATACCGACAACATCGGAACCATAACCATTGCAATTTCATCTTTACGTAAAGAAGCTGTTGCTATGTTAAAGCTTGCTCAAATAAATTTGAGTGAATCACTTCATGCGATTACAGGAAAAAGCTATCAAATGGAAGATATTAAAAAACGTGAAAAAAGAATTGATTATATTAATTACGAAATAACCAATTATATGACTAAAGTTTCCTCATTAAACATGAGTGAAAAAGAAAGCACCACATGCAACGCCCTATTCAAGTGTTTTGCGGATATCGAACGCATCGGTGATCATGCAATCAATATCATTCAATATGCGGAAAATGAAGAAAATAAGCTTGATGATCCTACGCATATCAAGGACGAGCTATATCAATTACATGATTTATTAATGAAAAGCTTCTCGCTATTATTCGATTATGATTTAGATAGCGATAATGATTGTTATGAGAAAATAGAACGTATTGAGGATCGCATTGATGAATTAACAGAAACATATCGAGAGCTTCAGATCAATCGTTTAACAGATCAAATCGTAGATGCCAAAGATTGTGTCATTTACTCAGAAATCCTGACTGATATCGAGCGTGTGAGTGATCATATCATGAACATCATACAAGAATGTAAACGTTGTAGTTTTACATTAGCGGAACCTGTCATCTCTGATCATCTTGAATTAAATCCGGCAAGCGTATAAAACATATCCCACAAAGATATGTTTTTTTATGATATAATGATGCTCAGAAATGAGGGGTATTATGGAAAATTTAATTTTTTGTCTGAATGTAACTATTCCGGTTTTTCTTACGATGCTATTTGGAATGGCATTCAAATATGTTCATATATTTACAGATGACTTTGTGAAAAAGATGAATTCATTTGTCTTTTCAGTAGCATTACCGGTATTATTATTTAACGACCTATCTAGAGTAGATTTCTTTTCTGTCTGGGACACCAAATTTGTTCTGTTTTGTTTCTTTGCCACACTACTTTCTATCCTATTTTCCTATCTGGTGTCTACAAAACTTAAAAACCGTTCCATTCAAGGTGAATTCGTTCAATCCAGTTATCGAAGCAGTGCAGCCATTTTAGGCATTGCTTTGATTGAAAACATCTATGGACATAGTACCATTGCGCCATTGATGATCTTTGCCAGTGTCCCCTTATATAACATCATGGCTGTTGTTGTTTTATCCTTTTTGAAACTAGATAGACAAAGTATGAGTAAACAAATCATTGTAAAAACGATCAAAGATATCGCAACCAATCCCATTATACTTGGTATTTTAGTCGGTTTTTTATGGTCGATTTTAAAACTACCACAACCTGTCATCATGCAAAAAACCTTAAATAATCTTTCTGTACTTGCCACACCTCTTGGTCTGATGGCGATGGGAGGCTCCTTCACTTGGCAAAAAGCCGAAAACTACTTGAAACCAGCAGCCCTATGTTCTTTTATCAAATTAATCGTCTTCGTGGCTATATTTTTACCATTAGCGATTATCTTAGGGTTTCAAGATGAAAAGATTGTCGCAATCCTCATCATGCTAGGTAGTGCAACCACAGTAAGTTGCTTTATTATGGCGAAAAACATGGGACATGATGGAATCTTATCAAGCACGGTCGTTATGATGACTACCATTTGCAGTGCTTTTACATTAACCTTCTGGCTCTATCTTTTAAAATGCTTCACGATCATATAAAAAAGCCTGTTCCTTCAAACATAGCATTCGAAGGAATAGGCTTATTTTTCTTCTTGTGAAAGCTCTTTAAGATCTAATGCTTTTTTTTCTAATCGATATGCAACAAATTCTTTTACAGCCATATAGATGACCGCAAAGCATGGTACTCCGATAAACATACCGATGATACCAAATAATCCACCGCCAATAACAACCGAAAATAAGATTCCGATACTAGGCAATCCAAGCTTATCGCCAAGAATCAACGGTCCTAAGATATTACCGTCAAACTGTTGTAAGACGAAGATAAATAAGGCAAAATATAAGGCCGTGATGGGATGAATGATAAATAGTATAAACATCCCCGGTACAGCTCCAATAAATGGACCGAATACAGGTATCATGTTCGTTACACCAACGAAAACAGATAACAATAACGCATAAGGAAATTGAAAGATCAAAGATCCGATATAACAAAGGATCCCGATAATCAAAGAATCAATTGCTTTTCCAATGATAAAGTTATTGAAAATATCTGCTGAAGCCAATGCCATACGATGTAAATATTCACTTGCTTGAATTGGGAAAATAGCATAATTGATCTTTTTTACATAACCCATCAGACGTTCTTTATCCATCAGCATATAAATCGCAGACATGATACCCAATAACACATCCAACAAAGTACTTCCTAACTGATAAGTCATCTTCAACATTTGCGGTAACGCTGTTGTAACAGCATTGGTCAATTTATTGAAAAAATCTGATTGCTGTATGTAATCACTAAGATGCTGAGCATTGATACCTTGTTCCGTCATATAATGCTCCGCAAACTTTTGAAAATCATCTACATATCCTGGAAATGCACTTACCAAAGAGAATGCGCTTTTCGCAAGCTGTGGTATCAATAGTGCTAAAAAGAAACCAACAATGATAATCGCCAAAATCATCGTAATGATCGTTGATACATTTCTTATGGTTTGCTTTTTCATATGTGTTTTTCCAAACACTTTTTGTTCAATCAGCTCCATTGGTCGATTTAACAAAAATGCTATCGCAAAGCCAAGAATAAATGGCATCATCAGTCCTGTAATCGTACGAAATACACCGACGATGAAATCAATCTTATAAAACGCAAAATAAATAGCTATCCCTACTGCAACAACAATGATTGCCCCGATCATCTTACGATGCATATCCTCATTAATTTTAAACTTCATGAATCTACCTCCATGCGTTTATTGTATCATAGATGACTGATATTTTTATGAATCTTACAGAACTTTAAGAAATCTTTTGAATTTGATTTAATTTCAGTTGATCCTCTTCCTTTAATCTCCCTTGAGAAGAAACTCGTCCTGTGATCGTTTTTGTATGAAGCGTTATACATGGTGGAAGCTGTAAGCGTTTGAATGCATTTCGTTCCATCGTATTCCACAGCCAATTCAAATCCTCTATAAAATCATGTTCATTTTCAATATGATAATAACGTAGCCAGTGTCCAACATTCTCTTGAAGGATACCTTTACGATACTTCATGATCAAAGAAGATTTGGTATCACCCAAACGTATGAAATTTAATAATGCATCATGGTAAAACCATTTCATTGGATCCTTTTGGGCATCTTTTAATTCAGCACTTGGCATCATTTCCCAATAAATCTTATCACCTTGGATTTCAGGCAATAAATTGTATGGTACGATTTCCTTGTTAGAGCGCTCATTGATCTGTTTGGATAATTCAAACAAAGTAACCTTATCCAAATCACCAATGATGGATAAAGCTCCTATACTGTCACCATATAGTGTACAATAACCCAAAGCAGCTTCTACCATATTGGCATTGTTGACTACCACTCCGCCTAACATACTGGAGATACCATTCAACACAAAGCCACGAATTCTAGCTTGAAGATTTTCTTGTACCAACGATGGCATTTGATTTACATCAAAATCAAACGCTTCTTGAAACTGATCTTTCATATCAGATACCATTTGAGAAATCGCACCTTTATGGTAATGTATGCCAAGTGCCTCTGCTTCTTTTTGTGCATTATCCATTGTTTGTTCACTATTATAATGCGTTGGCATATTATAGCCGTGAATACGATCACTCCCTAGTGCCATCGCTAATAATGCAGCTGTAACACTACTATCAAGTCCACCACTGAGTCCTATGATCCAAGGCATATATGCCGGAAAGACCAGTTCATCGAATTCTTTGATTCCCATCAATAACGCATCTAATAAAACAGGCTCTTTCGATTTGACTGAAGTAGCTGTATTTAAGTCTACGATATCCATCTCATCCTTGAAATAAGGTGCTTCATATAAAAGCTCATGATTGCGATAACAATAACTACCGCCTTCCATGATTTTCACCTGTTTCCCACTATTCTGAGCACCACAAGCATTTACATATACAACATTACCCATATAAGTACGTTGTTCATCCATATCGAATGGATGACAATCTAGATTAATGTTTAAATCGGCTAACTGCAATTCTTTTCCAAAATTCAAGGCAAATACCATATCTTTAAATTCGATCGCACTATTGATATCATTATTTTCAAAATACAAGGTATCATTCATATACTCTGATATTTCATTTTTCTTAACCCTCATATGCGTAACGCCTTGATATGCAAAGAAACCTGCATTAAAGCGTCTTTGATTACGATAACGAAGATTTCCCCATACAATAGCGATATCCTCGCTGAGAGCCACCAAACGCTCATTAAAGCTATCTACATAACGACACCATGCATCATCCAACCAGCGTTCTGCCAATAAATAACCACTAATCGCATTTTGCGGAAAAACGATCATATCTGCTCCCTTTTCCTTGGCTTCTTCTATTTTTTGACACATATACTTAAAGTTCTCTTCACAGCGTGTTGCTTTTACATTCATACTTACCAATGCTATTTTCATTTTCAAAACCTCACTTCGCTTATAGTTTATCACAAACTCATGCAGCTTGCACAGGAAAGTGTTTTCTAATTTCGACACTCCATGATATAATAAGAAAAGAATCGAGAGGTAATCAGATGGAAGAATATATATTAGAGGGAAACATTAGTGTGAAAGCAGCTTTACTTGCTGAAAAAAGATCCATTCGTTGTATTTATGTAGATAAAAACAAAAAAGATAAAGACACTGCATTCATCCTTAGAGAAGCACGAAAAAGGAATATTTTAATAGAAGCACAAGAGCGTAGCACAATTGATGAAATTGCTCAAGGCAAGACACATGGAGGCCTCATCGCTTTTTGTTCTCAACGAAGTTATCAAACCTTATCCGAATGTATAAAAAAAGATCAAACTTTTCTATGCATTCTAGAAGGTATCGAAGATCCATTTAATTTCGGGCATGTACTTCGTTCTTTATATGCTACTGGATGTGATGGTGTGATCATTCCGCCAAGAAACTGGACAACAGCTGCAGGTGTCGTCGCAAAATCCAGTGCAGGAGCAAGTGAATACCTATCCTTAATTGTTGCTGATAACATGGAACAGCTTTTAAAGGAAATCAAAAAAGAAGGAATTACATTGATCGCCGCTGAAAGAAAGGATGCCATTTGCCTTTATGATTATGAATTCCCAAAACGTGTCTGTATTGCAATTGGCGGAGAAATGAGAGGTCTTAGCAAAATCGTTGGACAAGCATGTGATCAAAACCTTTATATACCTTATGCGAAAGATTTCAAGAATGCAATGACCGCAAGCAGTAGTGCCACAATATTCGCATTTGAATATCTACGACAAAATCTAAAAAAGTAGGAACTTTTTCCTACTTTTTCTATTTTTTTTGCTGTGCCCACTGTTTCAGCATCTCTTTCGCTTCTTTAACAGAATTTGCTTCCTTATTTGGTAGATAAAGATAATTCAATAATTGATTCCAATCCTTAATGGTAAACATTTGTTCATCTATATTCATAATAAACCCTAAATGCCTATAAAATACGCTAGGTATACGTAAATCAGATAAACATTCCTCATTGATTTGTGTAAAAATGTATTCTAATAAGTCTTCCCTCATTACACTCTCTCCTTCCCATGTACACAAAGGTATAATTTTCAAAACAGCAACACTTTCCTGTGAAACATCCCATTTTATTGCCGAAAATGCTGAAAATCGCAATAATTCTCCCTATCTAGAATCCTATACTTTTTGACACACTCCAGCTAAATAGGATTCTTTTTCATTCACCAAAATTCAATTATAGTATATGGGAATCTATTCTTAAAGTCAATCCAATTTCACTCATCCATAGGAAATAATTACCAAATATTAGAAAAAACCACACATCTAATCGATCTGTGGTAATCATGGTCATCTTTCGTCAATAAAATGATCCTTTATAGTATTTAAAGATGCTTTTTCACATCCGATATTTAAGAGATATTGTTCACACCCGGTATCGTTAAGCATATCAATCAATGGTTCCATCATACTTGGTGTACTTTCAAATAATGCCTTGATTGCAGGAATCTGCATCATTTCTTCAGGTAACATTTGATTTACACCTATTGTATTATAGGTTGCGCTAACTTGATAATCAGCAAGAATATCATATTTATCAACACCACATAGAGATAATAACAGAGTACTTAGCATACCGGTACGATCTTTTCCAGCAGTACAATGAAACAACACTGCCTCATGATTGGTCAAGGCATTTGCGATGATATCCATAGCCTTAACAATTTCCTCAGGAATATCTTGAATCATGATTTCATATTGTAACTTCATACTATCTAAAAATTGCTTTCTAGCTTCGTCATCTAATAACTCTTTTGGACTTTTGTCTTCTTTCATAAAGGGTAAGGAAACATAATGTATGCCATAACTCTCGCAGTCATATGGCATTTGCTGTGCCTCACTTTTACTTCTTAGATCTATAATCCATTTTACATTTAGATTTACTAGATAATTCCAATCATGTTCATCTAATTGTTCTAAAGAGTCTGAACGATATAATTGATGCCATGCTGTCATTTTATGATCATCAATTGCATATCCACCTAAATCACGCACATTACAAGCATGGTGTAAAGGCAGTCTTCTTATTTTCTGCATATTATTTTTTCTCCTGTGATTTTTTCTTTTTCAATTCCTGTTTCATTTTGTCAATACGTTCTTTTTCCATATCAAATTCTTTACGACTATGCACAGAAAAAAGAAAAGCATCGCCGAAAACCAATCGCAATATAAGGATGACAACAATACATATCAAAAGCAGTATCGCAATCACGATCATATAAGTCAACCAGAGCGGCAAATGAAATTGCATAACGAAAGCAAAGGCATAGTCTGAGCACAAGAACATCATACCTGCAATTACAATATAAGGAATCACTTTGTTTTCTACATGGAGCTGTTCTTTACATTTTGCACATGTTATCTTGCCGGAATAGCCATTTTTGATAAAACGAAAATGGAATTCTTCTCCACATTCGGGACAAGTCAGCTTATGTTTTTTCATGCTCCAGTTTCAACTTCATATGGCCAATCAATGATACCTCCGATATTAAAGACATCTTCAAAGCCAAGTTCTTTTAGCTGATGAACAGCTGCTGTGCTTCGCTGACCACTACGGCAATACACATACAATATTTTATCCTTTGGTAAAACCTTTTCAGCGCTTTGTGTCAATTCACTTAAAGGTACATTGATTGCATCAGGGATATGCCCATTCGCAAACTCGTCGATTTCTCGGACATCTACTAGCAGAACATCATCGTTCTGCATATCCGCTCGTACTTCTTCCATCGTTTTATCAAATTTGAACATAGTTCCTCCTTAATCGACAAACAGATATCCACAAAAGATATACAACATATTGATATAAAAAGCTCCCATCCCAAGAAATGCCATCCAATCACTTACATAAGGGATACGAAAATATCCAAGCTGAGTGAATAACAACAAAACAACAACAACGACCGCAAATACCTTGCGAAATATTGCATTGCTTTTTTTCTTCCTATTACGATTCAATGATACACCAAACATAAACAATGCCGATACCGAAACGATGATCAACAACGTCTGTACATATTCGCCAAAAAGATAAGTTTCAATCAGTTTGGTTAAAAATGCAGATAATGCAATTACAAGAACCGGGAAACCAAGGCGTTTTACCTCATCCATTATGATTCCTCAATTTCCACCTTTGTCATAACATCACCGTTTTTCATAGAAGTCACTGCCTTCATATTTCCTGTTACCTTTCCAAACACTGTATGAACACCATCCAAATGTGGTTGTGGATCATGACAGATAAAGAATTGACAACATCCAGTATCCTTACCACGATGTGCCATAGAAAGACTACCTCTCTCATGACGATGTGGATTATTTGCTGTTTCACATGGGATAGTATATCCTAAATCACCAGTTCCGTTTCCATTCGGACATCCCCCTTGAGATACAAAATGTGGAATGACACGGTGGAACGTTTTTCCATCATAATAGCCTTCCTTAATCAATTTGACGAAGTTCTCTACTGTAATCGGTGCTTCATCAGGATATAATTCAAAAGGGATTACTTCCCCATTTTCCATTGTTATTTTACCATTTATGATCATATCATTTTCATCCTTTCTATTTACCTTATATACTATACACGAATTTAGAAAAAAAAACAATCACGCAATCAATACCGTACACTTACTATTTACAAAGCGCATTCTTCTTCCTTTGAATATTTCATTTCCTAACACACCATCAAAGGTGAAGTTTTGAAACAGCTGCACTCTACCGGTTCCTGTATCTTGTAAATGAATATGTGCTCTGTCTAAATAAAGATCAATTTCGGATAAAATTTTCATTTCCAATTGTTCCATGCCATGAACACCGAATCCCATTGTAGTACCTTCTTCTTTGACATGATAACAAAATTTAGAGATTGCACCTTCACCGATCCAACTATTCTTAGAACCACTATCAAATCCATAAATGCCCACTTGTCCCTGTGGAGTCTTTGTAATAAGACATGGAAAACTACCCATGATCATATTAGGATCATCTAACCGAAATCGATTTTTCATAACTTTAAATTGTTTTGCAACATCGTCCATTTCAAAATCAATGGTACTCAAAATATCCCAACCTAAGATACCATCAAATTGAAAAAGATCAATAGATCCAAAACGTAATGAAAAATCCGTTTCTTTTAACGCTATCATAGGAAAATTGCGATATTCCATGGCACCAAATTGAAAGGAATCCGCTAAGATTCCTGCCATTTCTTTTTCTTTACCGCCGACACTTCCGATAGATAAAGAATGTCCTGTCTTTTTTAAACCAAGCTGGCTCGCTTTGCTTTCTTTGATTCCGCTGATTTGTGCGCCTGTATCTATAATAAACGTACAGCGAACATGATTGATATAAACAGGAATTGTTAAAAGACCAAATATATTTCGTTTCATAGGCAATGTAAATTGCGTTTGATAACGATATTCTTCAACTGCAATATCTCCATGTATGGTTTCTCTAGCCTGTTTTAAGGCTGTAAGAAAATTTCCTTTTGCGACATCATGATAGATTGCTTGATACTCTTCTTTTTGAATGATACATACCTCTTTAGATTTCGTTGAACACTTATGAAATACCATTGACTCACCTCGATGCTATTATAACATTCTTTCTCGTGTGTTTCCATGAGTTTTGCGGTATAATAAAATCAATTGGAGGTAAGTAAATGAAAACAAATAGAAAACATCTTGCAATGATGAGCGTTCAAGGAAAAGTAGATCATCCGAGTTTGAGTGGTAATGGTTATCGTGTAGGTTATGATGGTTGGGGCAGAATAACGATGGGAGTAGGTGGTATCACCTATAATTATAAAATAGGCGATGGTTGTATGGGAATTGCCGGAGACCATATTGAACCGGGTGTCAGTTTAAAAAACCCATCCGATAAAGAAAATAATGCATTACAGGCATTTGCATGTATTGGAAATAAGGCAAAAGTCATTAGTGGCGATGCAAAGGGACATTATGGATATGTAACAGGAAAACATGGTGGTATCGATCATGTCATGGTTTATTTTGATGAAGAGACTTTAGATTGTATGACCTGTGATGATAAGGTATTGATCAAAGCTTATGGTCAAGGTCTTAAGTTATTAGACCATGAAGAAATTCATGTCATGAATATTGATCCTGATCTATTGGATAATCTCTCAATTACAGAACGTGAGGATGGTATTGAAGTACCGGTAGTAACAAAAGTTCCTGCTTATTTAATGGGAAGTGGATTAGGCAGTGCAACAACGATGCTTGGTGATTACGATATTATGACACAAGATAAAGAAGCAAACGAACGCTTTCATTTAAATGAATTAAAATTCGGTGATCTTGTTATGGTAGAAGATCATGATAATCATCATGGTCCTCATTATTTAGAGGGAGCTGTTTCCATTGGTGTCGTTGTACATTCTGATTCCTTTACCAGTGGACATGGACCAGGTCTAGCCATTATTTTAACCAGCAAAACAAAAACGATCCATCCAAGGATCGATCCACAAGCTAATATAGCCAATTATCTAAACATAAAATAAAAGACGAATCTCATATGATCCGTCTTTTATTTTAATCTCTATTACCTACAAAACGCAAGATATATAAGAAGATATTGATGAAATCCAAATATAATTGGAATGCATTGTAGATGGATAGACGCTGAATCATATCTTCATCGCCTTCAAACTCAATATACATTTTTTTCATTTTTTGCGTATCATAAGCAGTAATACCTGTGAATAGTGCTAATCCAATTGCGGCAAATCCCATAGTCATGATATCCGTACCTAAGAACATCAAAATTGCTTCCGCAATGATGAATACGAACAATCCTGTATATAGAATTGGTCCCAAACGCATAAGATTTGCTTTTGTTGTATATCCGATAACAGCAAGTGCAACAAAGTATCCTACAGATAATCCAAATGCTAAAGCAACAGAACTTAATCCATAAGCCAATACCCAAGTTGTTAAAGTAATACCTAATAAAGCAGCATAAGCAAGAAACAATACTCTTACTGTCGTTACCTTCATCTTAAACAAACGTGCAGAAAATACAACCGCAATACCAAGCTGAGCAATCAACAATGCAAATGGCATCCATTGATTCATATACAACAAGTATAAGAAATCAAAGCTATTGTAGCAAATAAAGGAGATAATACCTGTGATTGCTACACCGACAGCCATCCAAATAAAGGTTTTCGCAACATTTTGTCTTAAACTATCCTCAAATTGAGAATCTATATTCAATTCGTTTCTTTCAAACATATTCTATTCCTCCTATGATTCGTTATTAGTATACACAATTTGATGAAAAATTTCATCATTTTTCTGCAACATATTTCAAAATCCCTTTCGCAATCGCTTCAGCAATCGCATCACTACCTTCTTCACTGTTTATGTAAGAGGTATCACTTGCATTACTCAAAAATCCGGTCTCCACAAGAACAGAAGGTATTTGATTATATACCAAAAGGGATAGTGGTGAACTTGCCTGATCTTTTATACCACGATCAAAGCTTTGAGGAACACCATTTAAAGCTGTATGAATATCTTCCGCTAGCTTTACATTTTGTTCATCATTATAATTCACCCAAATTTCATGTCCTCGTATTTCATCCTGATATTCTTCTGAATAATTTAAATGGATCGATACAAAACAATCCGCTTTGCTTTCATTTGCAATTTTAGATCTGGTTTCCAGATCCTCCACATTATCATCACTCCAGCTTACTTGATCACTTGTTCTAGTATACAAAACCTCTATATCATTTTTTTCAAGAATCTGACCGATTTTTTTCGATATCTTTAATGTCAGGTCTTTTTCGATCACCTTTCCATCATCACTGGAACTTCCTTCATCATATCCACCATGCCCTGGATCGATCACCACTTTGATTTTATCTACCGTCAAAGCATTGCTTTTTGTTTTCGCAACAACAGGTTCCTTTTCTTTTTCAAGACAATAACTGTCCTTGATAGAAGGTATGATCATAAAACAAATCAGTATCAAGCTTGCCCATATCATATGCCGCTGTATAAAGTTTTTCTTCATGATTGCTCCTTTCATGTCAATGTTCACAATCCTTTAAGATCTGCATGATCACTTCATATGCTTCACTTTCTTTATTCCAAAGATTTTGATATTTATGTAAGATACGTATTGCACGTTTTTCATCTTGATCTAAATATGCCAAAGCATAATGCAAAACAACATCACAAGGATCACTATGTACCTTTAATAGATGTAAGAAAAGTTGCTCCCCTTTCTTAGATTTCATTCTAACATAAGCAGTCGCTTGTTCATATTGAATACTGATACGAAGCAAGGGATAACTTTTAGAAAAAGTTTTCAATAACCTTTCACATAAATCAACGATGGTACGATAAAGTTGCTTATCTTTTTCAGCTTCTTGCATCATCAAATCCAAAAACGTCATCAAGCTTGCATATAAATCTAAATCATCATGAACTTGATAATCGATGGTTTCAAGTGCACTGATATCAAATTTTTCAGCTGTCTGACATAATTTTTTAAAACAACTCACACCTAATTTGATTTTTTCTGAATTTGAAATGCTCGGTTCCATTATATCACGAATTTGATTGGATAGGATTCCATAATGTAAAAAACCAAAATTTTCCCGAATTGCGATTTCTAACACTGCTTCATCTATAAAAGATACCGGATAGCGACCTTCCTTAATGCTATCCTGTTTGAAAATTTGATCAGATATGGCCAATTCATTATACGTATGTGCTAAGCTTTCTTTGATTTCATCATAAGACATTTTACAACCCATCGTGACTAATTCTTGATTAATTTCTTGTTTGCTCATTTGGTTTAAATCGTGAATCATCGTTTGATATTTCATATGTTCTGTGATAGCATCTTTCATATAATCACTCCATTTGTGTCAGGATATCTTGAAGCAATTCACAAAATGCATCATCATCTTCTTGTTTTCGTTTTTTCGCATGAGCATAATTACCGTGTTTTCTCATGATTCTAGATTGATGACGTTGTGCCAAGAGATTATCAATATTTTCTTTGGTATAGGCAAATCCATTTTGTGATAATACAATTGCACCTTTTGATAAAGCTAGTGCTGCCAAGCCGTAATCCTGAGTAATTATGATATCATTGTTTTTTATATAACGCAAGAGTACAAAGTCAGCTGCATCTCTTCCTTTATCCACAACGATCATTTTAACTCCCTCATATGAAAAGAAATGAGAGGTGTCACAAACAATGACGACCTCTACTTTAAAACTTTCCGCAATTTCAATGGTTTCTTCGATTACTGGGCACCCATCCCCATCAATATAGATTTTATGCATGTTCCACCAGATTTGGCGTATATCCGTTTTCAGTCAATATATCCATAACTTGTTGGATATGTTCTTGATTATTCGTTTCAATGACCAGTCCTACTCTACATTGATTGAATAAGATTCCATTTTGAATACGATTATGATTGATAGAAATAATGTTTGCGCCGGTTTTTGAAATTAATTCGATCATTCTTGATAAGTTACCCGGCTTATCCATGACATTCATATTGATCACTGCTTTTCTTCCCGTTTTGATCAAACCGAGATCAATGATCTTACTCAATAGATTGACATCAATATTACCACCACTTAGCACACAAACAACCTTATGATGATCTAGATCTATTTTATGAAACAATGCTGCGGCTACACTTGTTGCGCCGGCACCTTCTGCCACCATTTTCATTTTTTCCAAAAGAATCAATATCGTTGCGGCAATTTCTTCTTCACTCACAGTAACAACTTCATCTACCAATTCTTTACAAATATCATATGTTAACTTACCCGGTGTTTTTACCGCAATTCCATCAGCAATGGTATTGACACTATCTAACTGTATGATTTCTCCTTCTTCTAAAGAACGTTTCATACTTGGTGCATTTTCTGATTGTACCCCGATCACACGACAAGAAGGTTTGATGTTTTTGATAGCGGAAGCAATCCCACTAATCAATCCTCCGCCGCCAATCGGTACGACCACAGTATCCACATCAAGCATTTTCTCTAGTATTTCGATTCCAATGGTTCCCTGTCCTGCAATGACATCCTCATCGTTAAACGGCTCAATAAACACTGCACCGGTGATTTCCTGTAAATTTTTCGCATATTCATAGGCATCATTAAACGTATCACCTTGGAGTTCCACATTAACCCCATAGCTCCTTGTGGCTTCTATTTTTGATAATGGTGCTGTTTTCGGCATCACGATGGTACCCTTAATTCCCATTTTCATGCATGAATAAGCAACACCCTGTGCATGATTGCCAGCACTCGCCGCAATTACCCCACGTTGTTTTTCCTCTTCACTTAAATTTGATAACTTAAAATAAGCTCCTCTTAACTTAAAAGCCCCTGTTCCTTGTAGGTTTTCTGCCTTGATGTAAAGATGTTCATGTAGTTTAGATGCATGAACGATCGGTGTCTTACTGATGATAGGATCCAATACTTCCTTTGCTTTTTGTATTTTCTCAAATTTCATGATGCGTCCTCCCTGATATCTATCATCATTGTACACCGTTTTCA
The DNA here is from genome assembly GCF_045223415.1 of Hoskinsella mucinilytica. Taxonomy (NCBI): domain Bacteria; kingdom Bacillati; phylum Bacillota; class Erysipelotrichia; order Erysipelotrichales; family Erysipelotrichaceae; genus Hoskinsella; species Hoskinsella mucinilytica. Next base: position 22,528 of record NZ_JBEQZJ010000019.1, read on the forward strand.
TTTGATTGAAAAGACACTTTTTCTACTTTTTGAATACAGTTATAAATATTTGTTCACAATTTAAAAACAACTATATCTTACCCTTATACCATAAGGATCTTTTTTTATCCTTTTTTCAAAAACTTCGCAACATAGAAAAAGGATCAATATCTATCGCATACAGATATCGATCCTTCCAATTACCTATCATTTATATCAGGCTTACTTTCTGAATGTTCAAAATCTTTAATTTCTTTGCGTGTCTTTTCGTAACACTCATAAATATCTTCTACTACAAATGGTTTATTGATATGAGAATTCATCCCACATGCTTTACAGCGATTGATGTCTTCTTGAAAAGCATTGGCAGTCATCGCAATGATCAGTATGTTATCTGCATCAGCACGTGGTAGACTACGAATCATCTGAGTTGCTCGATATCCATCCATAACCGGCATCTGAATATCCATAAGAATCAAATCATAATAGCCTTCCTTTGATTCTTCAAATTTCTTAACTGCTTCTTCTCCATTGTTTGCGATATCCACACAAGCATCATCTAATGATAATAATTCCACTGCAATTTCAAGATTCAACAAATTATCTTCTACGATCAAAACATGTTTTCCTGCAAGAGCTTTTTCCACACAAATTTCATCTTCTTCAGATGGCAATTCATATAAACGACGCATTAAATCTTTAAAATCTTTATGGAATACCGGGCGGCACAAGATATCATCTGCATTCATTTGCTGCTTAACTTCTTCTAACTCATCTTTATCAAATCCTGTTACGATGATCTTGATCGATGTAGTCGATGCTTCTTTGATCTGTTGAGCGACCTTATTCATATCTTTCGCAAAGTCCCACCGAACCAGACACATCGTAAAACCTGCGTTATCTTTTTCTGCCTGATCCAATAAGTGGAGTGCATCATTCAAGGCTTGTGCGCTTTCAACTATGAAACCTTCATCATCTAGTAATAATCCCAGTTGTGTACGTACTTCATCTACTTGATTTAAGATCAATACTTTTTCTTTATGTTCTAAACTTAACATTTCTTTTGGTTGCTGTTTTTGCAAAGTGACCGGAATCTCAACATGGAAACTACTTCCTTCATTCACCTTGCTTTCTACGTATATGCTACCTCCCATCAGTTCTACAAATCGTTTGCTGATCGGTAAGCCCAATCCAGTACCTCCATAGCGACGAGCAACACCGCTATCCTCTTGTGTAAAAGGTTCAAAGATTCGCTGTAAATTTTGTTCAGCAATACCACATCCAGTATCTTTTACAACAAAATGATACCAAACTTCATTTTCCTTTTCACTTGTATGATTCATTTTTTCCACACAAACTTCTACTGAACCGTTTTGCGGAGTGAATTTGAGTGCATTTGAAATCATATTCGTAAGTATCTGATTCAAGCGAAGCTCATCACTAATGATATATTCATCGATGATACCATTAAGGAAAACTTCAAATTGAATTCCTTTTTCTTTTCCTTGTGAGTAAAATACTGCTGTCAATGACTTTAATAACGTACCAAAATTAAACACTTCATTATGTAATTCGATTTTACCGCTTTCAATCTTAGACATATCTAAGATATCGTTGATCAACGTAAGAAGATGTTTAGAGGATAATGAAATTTTATCCATGCAATTTTTCATACGATTCGGTTGATCGATATAATGTTTTCCTACTTCTGTCATCCCTATGATTCCATTTAATGGTGTTCGTATCTCATGCGACATAGAAGATAAGAAATTACTCTTTGCCTGATTGGCCTTCTCGGCTTCTTCTTTTTCTTTTACAATTTGTTTACGATAGCGTCTTTCACTTTTTTGATGTAGGATAAAGAAAGCGGCTATTACTAATAGAATTAAAATAAAGATTCCAAATGCAACGATCATCAAGAAATGGCTCAATGCAGAAACCTGAGAATTGACAGTTGTATATGCCATACTGGTACACATATACCAATTTGTACCGGAAATCGGTGCATAATATAGATATTCATGGCGCTGATACAAATGCAACGATACCATAGCTTCCTTTCCATCTTGAATATTTTCTTTGAGGTTTTCTAAAGAATACCCTTCATCAAAAACGGATTGATGTTCCAAAATAGAATAAAGATTGGTTCCTTGTAATGCAACATCACGATTGGAATTGCGGATGATAAAAGTACCATCAGGTGCAATGATATTAGAATAAGAAGCTGTTCCGTCTTTGTTTAATGCCAGTTTCTCACCAATGACTGAGGTATCGATACCCGCAATAATAGCAATAAATTTATCATTGAAAAATGGTTTTGTTTCAATTGTTGCCCCAAGTAACATCATGTCATTTCCCCAAATGGTTTCATTCACCGATAAGAGTTTTTCATTTCCTTCCATCAGTTGATGAAGCCCAGAAATCTTTGAAATTGCCGGAAAAATACCATCTGAAGAATAGGCAATGCCTTGTTCACTAAGCAATGCCACATGAGAGAACTGATTGTCTTCTTTTACTTTTTTTAAGAAAGCTATCAGATGTTCTTCACTTTCTAATTCAGAAGCAGAAACAGAATTTCCTATTGTTTGAATCTGAGCATATAAACTATCTAAATTTGTTTTGAAATGGTTGCTCATTTGTTCTGACATTTCTTGTAGATACACTTGACTTATTTTTGAAACAGTTCGTTTTGCTTCTCTTTGATAAGAGTAAAAAGCAGTGATGCCTAAAGACATAATCAAGAGAATAAGTAGAAATAAGAAGATCATTTTTTTCCGCTTCGATTGTAAAAACATCTCATCCTTCATATGCTTTTTCCTCCTCATCCTTTTTATGAAGCTATATCCACGATTCTATTTTCTAATTCCACATGAATCTTTTGGTCCATATAATGTTCAAAATAATATTTCATAGCGTCTTGATACGTCATATTTGTTTCATCAACTAAACTTACATTTCCTTTTTCTGTTGCATCATCATAATAATTCAGCATCATATATCCATCGCCATTACCTTCAGCATATCCTTGTTTTCCAGCCATATAATCATTTACAGCCAATGTATAAGATCGATTCCTCTGAATTGCTGTGCCATTCTCTAATACTACGGATTGAAGGCGGCTACCGATTGGTTTTGAGCTATCAAAGGTATAAGATATACCCGATACTTGTAAGAATCTTCCACCGGGAAATTCATCGGTACAGGTGGATAAACTGTTTTCTAACATTCTCCATATAACATCTCCATCTATTTTTAATACCACTATTTTATCATCAAAAGGACATACTACTTTCAAATCCTCTCCATAAATGTCACCTTGATATAAGCTTGAGCGAATAGCACCTCCATTGATGACCGCAATATCTGCTTGGGTTACTAATTTAATACTATCTGCGATAAGATTTCCAATCTTCGTTTCTTCTTTTCTAACATTATAATTCTCTAACAATAAATCATTATCAATAAAACCTACGATCGACAAGTCATAATCTACATCTTTTGATCCATTCACATGATAATCATCTACAGCTTCTAGAACTTGTGCTATACTACTGCTTTTGTCGAATGTCTTCCTTGCTTGAAGTCCTAGATACTCAATGATACTATTCGGAAATTGAACGTTATAAACATATCCTTCTTCTATATATTCAGAAATTCCAGCTGGCATATTTTCTTTATTATTTTCATCATTTTTCAAATAAGAATGTTCACTTTTTAAATCACTCATAATGGCTTTTTGTCCCTCTTCCGTTGACAATAGCTCTATAACTTTTTTACTAGCTTCTTTTTTCTCATCGGAAGAAGATGCATTGATACCTACATAGCCAATTGGAGAATACATCACCCATGGATGATTTCCTTCATCTGATAATAGCGGTAACATACGATATTCATATGCTTTTGCCCTTCCTGCTTCAACATTTGTTTTATTCTCTTCCACAATTTGTGTCATAAGGTTAGAACTGCCAAATACTGCTGCTAAGTTTCCTAACGCCATTCTCTCTGGAATCAAAATACTATTTCGTTTTAAAGCAATTGCATTTGGATCTAATACACCATCAGATATCAATGCATTGGATAATGTAAAAGCTTTTTCAAACGTTCCCGTAAATCTACTTTCTTTTCTTTCTAAATCGGCAAGCCATTTTACACCTTCCACAGTTCCAAGAAAGTCTGGAACCATCATTCCAACAAAAAATAAACCAAGACTTGCGTTATAATTGCTTTCTATACTAAAATTAATACCATCTTCACCTACACCTAAGCCCTTGCTTTTCAGTGTCGATAAGGCACTTTCCAATTCTTTTAACGATGTAGGTAAAGGAATACCGGCTTCCTTAAACATTGTTTCATTTATGATATAGCTATAGTATGTACCCGGTAGCGGAAGCAAATAATTTTTTCCATTAACCATCAATTTAGAGGTTATCGTGCTATCGTATTGGCTACTAGCCTGTGTATCACTTAGATCTAGTAAATATTCCTGCATATTTTCAAAATCCGGTTGACTTGAAATAACGATATCCGGACCAACACCTTTTGCGAGTTTTCGTATTTGTTCACTTAAATAAGGTGTGCGTTCATATACTAATTCTATATCTGAATATGTATCTTCTACCAATTGCTTGAATTGCTTAAACTCAGTAGAATATAGCAATGTAACGGTTGTCTTCTCTTTTTTATTGCTACAACCACCTAACGAAGTAATCGCAATCAATAATACGATGCACCAAATAAATCCGATCCGCCTATTCTTTTTCATATCTACTCTCTCCCTTATACCGACACTTCTTTCCATATATCGTGTATAATTTATTCACAAAACATCATTGTCCTTGATACAGAAGTTCAGATATTGTATCCTGCATAAGTTGATATTGATGTTTTACTTGTTGAAATGCATCATCAATTTTCTCAAAATCTTCCCTTTGGCATAAAAGCTCAGCTAATTCTAAATCTACTTGAACAAGTTGTATCAAAACCAAATTTAAAACGATCCCTTTTTCATGCATCACAGCTACAAATGCATCTTCATATCTAAAAATCGCCTGTTCCTTTCATCATTATTCACTTGATGAACAGCATCTACATAATCTGCTTCCATCAATATAGCGATCCTCAACCATCATATATTCACCAGCTCTCTATTGTTATAAACAAAATTCAAATCAATGATAATACCAATACCTATAATTACGATATGAATCTTTTATAATTATAACAACATCAATTACACAAAGCAATGAATCACAAGAATCATGATCTAACTACAAAAGACCATGATATCCTTACATAAAGTTTTTAAACATATTCATTATAGCAATATTTTGTTACTGAATCAAATACAAATTCATTCTTCGCTCCTTTGATTACACTATTATCGTTCCAAAAAAATATCATAAGTCAAAAGGTTTCGCTTAAATAACTTCTTGGCTTTTTTCTTTGAGTTTATTGCTAGAAGAACTTTTATATAATAAAAAAGATAAGAACTTTTCAGCAATCATAAGTTCTTATCATCTATTTTATAATAAATAAAAGATCAGAAAATCTACATTAAGTAGGTTTCTGATCCTTTCTTAAGAATACTTCTAATAGATATGATTCTATTTAGTCCTTTTCAATGAAGTTCAATAATTCCTGAGCAGCAATATTGATACCTTCACGATTTTCTTTATCTAAACCAAGGTGTGTATAAATTTCTCCAACAAATACACCATTTTTCTGTAATGCGTCAAACATCTGGTGAATCAATGGTTCACAGATTTCCTCTTGTTGCATTGGTCCAAATGGATTAGCGAAGTAAGTGGTTGAGATACCAACTTCCTGAGTTGTACCTTTGGCCATACGTTTACCTTCTTTACAAGTTGCAATTGCATCTTCCATATCATCAAAACGATGGATACCGTTTTTATCATCGTAGTTATTTGCATATGCAAACAAATCGATTTTATGGTTTGTCGCAACTACTTCATAAGGTGCTGCTGGTGTAATGACACGAGCATTGTTACTTGATTCTGGATTCATGAAAATAGAACGGTCCATATCACGATAAGGCGTTCCTGGATCTAAATCATCCAAACGGATGAAAGCACCGATCTCAGTTCCTTGACCAAATGGAATTCCATCCTCTAAGTGAATAGTTCCCATATCGTCAAATACAACGACGATATCTTTAATGATATCTTTTCCTACATTTTTTAACGCTTCGATAGACTCAGATTTACCTGCACCTGAATCTCCCATCAACATAATGTTTTTACGTTTGCCATTTTTCAATGTAATTTCTACAAATGCACCATGGATTGGCAACCACCCTTGCTGCATCTTTCTGACATTGTGCAATGTCAAAGACATTTTCTTTAAATATCCAAAGTATTCAATACGTTCATTATAGCTAACACAACCTACCCATAAATCTTCTTCTTTATCATAATGGAATGTTGTCTGATCTTTGCCATCTTCATTACCGAATAATACGATCATATCCGGTTTCTTAGAGCATTCATCTTCATTTGCCAATTCAAATAGGTTTGCCAATGAAACTGCAGAAGATATAAAATCACGATGGAAGTAAATGAAAGCAAGTAATGTACCGATCTTACATGGATAGCAATACCATTCATCCTTATTACCTGTAAAATCTTCAATTGGATTCGTTTCGATTTCAGTAAACATACCGGTACGTTTGTTAGATTTTGGATGTAACAACATTGGTGTACGCAACATCACAGAATTGATAAATTCAATATCTTTTAGCTTATCATATTTTGCTGATAGTTTTGTCTTATTTTTACGTACAGACATCGCAGCATTGGTACCAGCCTGTAACTGACGATATACTTTATTTTTTCTACCCATGATCTGTTCTTCAATACTACGGAACAATCCCAAGATCAAATTGTTGAAGTTGGAATCGGCAGCAACAAAACTCATATCATTTAATGCATTTCCATTTCCAACACTGGCAACAGAAAATCTTTGATGCTTTTTCCAGAAATTATACATTTCCTCAACAAATTCTAACAATCTCTTTTTATCATTCAAATATGGAGATTCGATTTCATCGATTTTGAAAATACGAAGCATACGGAACAATCTTAAGATATCATTGGTAGCCTCTCTTGCTGTTTTACCATTTACTGCAAAATAATATAGATCTTCATGTGTTTCCTTCAAATAGTCGATATAGTTATGAACATAGCCGCTAAAGGTTGTGGAATTTAATAATGTATCTCCGTTTTGTGCATAACCTGCACTATAATTCACGATTGCTAAGTCTTTAGTTAAATACAATGTTTCCTTCATAAATCTGCTCCTTTCACTCTCTTTTTTGCTCTTAATATAAGGTGAATTAACCCTATCGCTTTCTATTATACAATAAAAAGAAAAAGAAAGAAAGAGGTTTTTGTAATATTTTCATTTTATGTAAAAATTTTCATAAGAATTTCATGTAATCTTGTTTCTTTATAAAGATTTCTTAAAAACCAACGGTCATCCCGTTGGTTTATTTTTGTAATAAGGTTGCGATCTTTTCTTTGATGTCGCTTAAGCAAACCTCTTCATTTTCTTGTGCAGTTCTGGCACGGAATTCTACCTTGCCCTCTTTGATACCTCTTCCCACGGTAATACGATAAGGAATACCAATGAGTTCCATATCTTTAAATTTTACACCAGGGCGTTCATTTCGATCATCCAATAAAACATCGATTCCCTTTGCTTTGAGCGCATCATATAATTCATTTGCGATACGAATTTGTTCTTCATCTTTCATAGATACGATGACGATTGCTACCTCATATGGTGCGACACTGACAGGCCATTGAATACCATATTCATCGTTGTGTTGTTCAACGATACTTGCCATACAACGTTCTAAACCAAAGCCATAACATCCCATTTCTACAGGGTGTAATTTATTTTCTTTATCTAAATATTCTAATCCTAAGGTCTTTGCATATTTTGTTCCTAGCTTAAACGTATTACCAACCTCAATTCCTTTACAGAATTTCAATTTTTTACCACACACAGGACAAATATCTCCATCATGTACTTGGGCAATATCAGCTACTTTTTCTACAACAAAGTCTTTCAGATTTACATTTTTGATATGATGATCGCTTTGATTGGCTCCTACAATGAAGTTTTTCATATTTAAAACTTCACGATCCATAACAATAGGACATTCTAATCCAACAGGACCTGCAAAACCTACTTTTGCATGTGTCACACGTTCCACTTCTTCAAAGCTTGCTAACTCGATTTCATTTGCGCCTAATAATTTCAAAACTTTTGTTTCATTTAACTCACGATTGCCTCTTAATAAGAAAGCACATGTGCGACCATCCACAGAATAAATCAATGTTTTCACAAAATCATCTGCTGTTTTATCAAAGAATGCCGCAACCTCATCTATGGTTTTTGCATTAGGTGTTTCAACGATTTCCATGTCTAATTCTGTTTCTTCACTGATTGAGCGTGTATCGATAACCTCTGTAATCTCTAAATTACTGGAAAAATCACAGGCTTCACATGTTACGACTACATCTTCTCCGATATCTGTGATTGCTTGGAATTCTTCACTCAAACTGCCACCCATTGCGCCGGTATCTGCTTTTACGATCTTATAGTTTAGTTCACAACGATCCATGATTTTTTTATAAGCATCGAACATTTTCATATAAGATGTGTGAAGTCCTGCTTCATCTACATCAAAGGAATACGCATCCTTCATAATAAATTCACGAACACGAATCAACCCATAACGAGGTCTTGTTTCATCACGATATTTTGTTTGAATCTGATATAAATTGTATGGAAAATCCTTATAAGATTTTCCTTTCATCATTGCTGCCATGGTGAAAAGCTCTTCATGAGTCGGACCTAATACATAATTTTTCTGATAACGATCCTTTAACGCAAACATATTGGAACCAAAGGCTTCTCTACGTCCGCTTTTTTCATAGATTTCTTCTGGTATCAAAGCAGGCATCAAAAGTTCTTGTGCCCCAGCCTGATCCATTTCTTCTCTAACGATATCTTCGATTTTTTTCAAAACTCTTTTTCCCATAGGCATGATCATATAAATTCCACTACTGCTTTTTTTGATCATTCCGGCTCTTACTAAAAGATTTCCACTGGTACTGTCTTCATCCTTTGCGTTTTCACGAATGGTATAAAAGAAACTATTACTTAATTTCATTGCACTCTCTCCTCATAATCTTTTTTATTTTATCACGTTTTTCTATCTTAATAAATATTGCTTCGATCTTTTTTCATGACTTTACGTATCATTGCGTCCTTTTCCATAGGAATATCTGTTTTCATTTTCAATACCTGCATCGGTTTATTGGCAACCTCAACGAGATTTCCGTCAAGATCATAAAGATCTTGCACTTCAAATCTTGTCATTTTGATATGTGGCCCAAATACCTCAGCTTCGATATGTGATCGAAAATGATTTCTAACTTCTATTGTCGCTATTTGTTGTTCTTGATCATAATCCAACACATACGCAATAAACTCTTGTGTTACGCCTGCCCCATTGACCCCATATAAATGATCCTGTGGCTTAGGATCTCCTAAATAAAAACCTACTCCCGTCGGTCGATTTTCTGCCTTAGATAATTCCTCATAATAATATTTCATACGATCTTCACTAATGCTTCCAACCTCATAATATTCATCGATCAGCATACGATATGTCTTGATCAAGGTCGCAACATAATAGGCACTTTTCATTCTTCCCTCTATTTTTAAACTGGCAATGCCTGCCTGTATGAGATCGGGTATGAAACGTGCTGCCATCAAATCCTTACTTGACATAGAGAATAAATCTTGGTCATCATGCAATTGGCGTTCACCATCATATAATCGATATTTCCAACGACAGCTTTGAGCACATCCCCCTCGGTTGGCATCTCTACCTGTCATATGATTGCTTAAAACACAACGTCCTGAATATGAAATACACATTCCACCATGAATAAATACCTCTAATGGTACCTTACTTTGCGCTGCAGTTAATTTGATTTGTTCCAACGTAAGTTCCCTTGCTAAAACAACTCGATCCATCCCTTTATCTTTCCAATATTGTGCCGCTACAGCATTGGTTGAGGAATGTTGAGTACTTACATGAACCTCTAGCTTAGGCGCATAGGTTTTTGCACACATCATGATTGCCGGTGATGCCACAATGATCGCAGTAACGCCAATACGTTCTAGTTCCATCAAATATTCTTTTAACCCATGCATATCCTCAGCATGTGGTAGCATATTGACCGTAACATGAATATGGGCTCCATGAGCTTTGGCAAAACGTACCCCTTCTGCGATATCTTCTATTGTAAAATTACTTGCACGTGAACGAAGAGAAAACTGTTTACCACCTAAATAAATAGCATCCGCTCCGTATAATACAGCAATCTTCAAACGTTCTAGATCACCAGCCGGTGCCAATAATTCAATTTTTTTCATGTACTTCACCTGCCTTTACCTTACTGGTTTTTGTATCATAAAAGCCATTGGTAACGTGATCTTTTTCATATTTTTTTTGATAGTTCTCCATTATATGACCTGCATCAGCTCCATGTAAAATATCCTGATACAATTTCACTGCCTCACATACATAATCAATATCATGAAAGATACCGTCAATTTTCACATGTTTGACACCTGCTTCTACAAATGCTTTGATTTCACGAAAACTCGCTAGTGTATATCCACTGAATACATGAGTACCTAATGCATCCTCTATGATTGGCATATGTTCATCTCTAGTTTCTTCCATGATATATAAACTGCGTTTCTCTTTGATATCTTCATATTGATCAATAAATGTTAAATAATTAGAAATTAAATGACGCTTACTATGCATCATATTGACACGTCCATGAATGGTGACTTCAATATTTCCATTGGTATGTTTTGCGATATCGCAGATTTCTTCTTTTGTGATTTCTCTGGAAATACTTACCATACGTATTCCTTCTTCTAAATAGAAATTCACATCTGCATCATTGGTCATCAAAGTATCCGGAGCATAGATCAAACGATCTTCTATATGAAGTTTTTTCGCTTCATATAAAACACTCTCATCTCCATAATAGATTCCTTCTACATTTAATTGTTTTAATTCTTGTAAAAAGGAAGTCAAGCAATCCATTTCATCCTGAGTAAAAAAGCGATTTACCAACATATACATATTGATTTGTTCTTGTTCACACACTGATTTTACACGCTTTAACTCAGCTCTTGGAAAATAGGCAGCACCTCTTGCAGAAAAAAACGGTGTTGCGATAACAACACTTGAAGCACCTGCTTCCTTTAATTTATGGATATCTCCTATTTCAAAAGGAGTTGCGATCATATCTAACATTCTATCACCTTTTTCTATTTGCTTACCTATTATAATATATTTCTTTTCAAATGGGTAGTAAAATTCTTCTTTCAGTTAGGAAAGAAGAACTTGATCCTCCCTTTCCATTCCGATAAATGATATAAACCAAAAAAAGTCTCCTAAGAGAAGACTTATTTCTATATCAAATTTAATTATCAAATCTTCGTTTTCGATACATCATACAAAATACCATCACACCAATGAAGATCCATGCTACGATCAATGCATAATTACCTAACATATCCATAACAAAGATGCTTTGTCCTTCCACAATAAGATTTAATAGTTCACTAAGTCCATAGGTAGGCACAAATTGTGCAATGGAATGAAGCAATTGATTGAATTGTCCTAACATCGGAGGCAATAAAAATAAAATCATAATCGGAGAAGATAGCGTTCCCGTGGATATTTGATCTTTACTGATCAATCCTATCACTGCACCAAATAACAGCAATGTGATAGAAGTAATCGTTGTAACAAACAGATACGGAAGAAGACCTTGTATCTCTAGCTGTGTCACTAGAAAAATGATCACTCCAATACTTTCCATGACAATTAACACGACCAGTAACTTAGATATCAGATACTCTAAACCGCTAACATCACTCAGCATCAAGACCCGAAGTGTAGATTTTTCCTTCTCTTCCGCAATCATCATGGCAAATCCATTCAAAGGCGTTGCTACGATATTGATCAATGTCGCAATAGATATGACAAATCCACGTGTTTCAGGCTCCTCTATCATCATATCGGCATAGATAAACTGATATAAGATCGCAAACATAATCGGTAAAAATAACATCAATAACACGTTTTTATTTGTCAATAATAATTTAATATCCTTTTTCATCAAGACGGATATTGTATGCATTCTTAATTTCACATCAATTCCCTCCCTGTCATATCCAAAAATATTGTTTTTAAATCAGGTTCGATAGAATGAATACGTAAAACATTACCATCCATGTCTTGTAGAACCTGTTTCAAGCTTTCTTTTTCCTTTGTTGTATGATATTGTTTTCCCGTATCGGAATAAACGATGACTTCATTTCCTGCATGTTTCAACTTTAGATCATCCGGATTTCCACATTCAACGATATGACCTTGATTCAAAAAAGCGACTCGATCACATAACAAATCAGCTTCGTTCATATTATGTGTAGTTAAAAAAATCGTAGTACCTTCTTGTTTTAAATCCGCTATGATACGATAAATTTCCTCTGCAGTCGCAGGATCCAGTGCACTCGTTGGTTCATCTAAAAATAAGATCTTTGGTTTATGCAGAATGGCTCTGGAAAAGAGTAACCGTTGTTTCATACCTTTTGATAAATCTTTAGCTTTCTTTTTTCTCGCTTCCCAAAGTCCGGTCTTTTTTAAAATGGTATCGATCTGATTGGTATCGATCCTTTTCAAATCTGCAAATATCTTTAAATTCTCATATACAGTTAATTTCTCGTAAATCCCACTGTTATCAGTAAGCACCCCAATCTGAAAAAACAATTCATCCTTGATTTCATTCAAATCCTTCCCCATCAACATGATTTCTCCTTCATTCGCTTTTAACTGTTTGGTCAACAATTTAATGGTTGTTGTTTTCCCTGCCCCTGAGGGTCCAAGAAAACCAAAGGTTTCCCCCTCTATCATGCTGAAATTCAAATCTTTCAATGCCTTTGTATCTTGAAAGCTGATACTGACATGTTTCATTTCTACAATAGTACGTTGCATAAACATAGCTCCTTTCATGGTCTTTAGTATAAGACAGTAAAGAGCTCAATTCGATTTTTTTAGGCTGAATGGAGCAATAGCCGGTATGAATGGAGCAGAAAGGAATTAAAAATCATACAAGGATTTCATCTCTTCAATTCGTCCCTTACTTAAAGGTATCCTTACATCATTTAAACCTTCTAGTTTTAAAGAATAGGAGTTTCTTGTCCATTTGATAATTTCCACAACCTTTTGCATATTCACAAGATAACTCCGATGGGATCGGTAAAAACCAAAACGCTTTAGCTTATTCTCAAGCTCCTCCATCGTTTGTGTACATACAAAGCTACTATTTCTTACATAAACATAACTCTTTTTATCCAAACTTTCGATATAATCAATTTCATTAGGATTAAACAGCATGATCTTATCATCTAATTTAGCACCGATTTTCATTGGATGAACGATTTCTTCTTCATTTGTTAAATTGGTGATTTCTTTAATTTCCTTATCCGTACGAATATAAAAATGATGACCGGGCATCATACATACATCTTTTAAGGATGGTGATGTCATAAGGATACATTTCTTGTTTTGTTCCATCTGATCTATCCATTTCATCATCAACTCTATATCTTGATCCTCTAGATTTTTCAAAGGATCTTTTAAATATATCATAGGCATATCCTTGATCATCTCTCTGGCAGCCTTTACCCTCACAAGTTGAGAATTACTAAGTTGATCTAACGTTACATGTAACATATCCTGTAGCTGAAACAAAGAAACCGCCTTAGAAAAAAGCATATCATGTTGTGACAACTTCGAAAAAAACTTCAGGTATTCCTTTACCTTCATTTTCTTATAGACCTGATCTTCTTCTGATACGATTCCTATCTTAGTGACACTAGAAAGTATTTTATCTTCTACCTCTTTTGCGATTTGTTCCTTGCATTCAAAACTAAAGCATCCTGTTTCTTTTTTACGAATGAACGCTATGAGCTGTGTTGCATCCATATCCATCACCTCTTTTTGTATCATTTTACAGTACAAAAAGATAGAAAGCAACGGGAATCAATCCTTTCTATCTTAGATTTATATCAGTTTGCTTATGATTTTTCATAAAATAAACGATGAATGGCATGAACTACTCCATCATCCTCATTACTAGATATCATCTCTGCATGCGCCAATATTTCTTTTTTCGCATTTTTTACAGCAAAGCTACGATCTGCCCATCCCATCAAAGGCAAGTCCTCTAGATCATCACCAAATACATATACTCGATGAAAGGAATGCTCTTGTTTTAAGCTTTCTACTGCTTGTTTCTTTCCTGCATCTTTTTGATAAATATCGATTTTAGAATATCCCGGATGTTGTTGATCCAAGGTGATGACAATATGCAATTCATCATAACTTCTAGAGGTTTTTATGCTTTCATATAATTGATGAATGATGGCTGTTTCATGTATGGCATGTAGATAAATCGCTGATTGCTCTTTGGGAAAGTTACTGCATACATAATTTTTATAAGGCGTTTTTCTATGTGTATGATACATATCTTCTTCTACAGGATTTTGAAAACCTTGATAGTATACATGTAGCATATGATGAACGATCGTATGTATAAAGCAATTAACCTGTGCTTCTTCAAAAAGCATAAGGACTTCTTCTAAACACTGGTTTGGTATCACTTTACAATGATGATATTCCTGATGATGAATGTCAAACATTGCTGCCCCATTCATTGTAATCATGGGTAAAGTGAAAGGAATATCTTGAAGCATCGGTAAAAAAGAGGAAGGTGTTTGTGCTGTCGCAATGGTGATCTGAGCCCCTTGTTCCAATAGTTGTTTAAGTCTGACCTTTGTATAAGCACTTAATTCTCCTTTTTCATTTAATAACGTATGATCCAAATCACTCACAAATAAAATATCTTGATTTCGATGGCGATAGAAATGTATTGTATTCAATCCCAATGCAACAAAAATTCCGATCAAGGTATCAATGATACGATTGAACGCAAATACATAAGGTTCGATATCCATCGCATGGGATATGGTAACACTCATAAACACAACACAAGAAATATAAGATGCAGATGTCATCTTCAATAAAACCGTACTATAAATGATAGGAATGATCATGAGTGATATGAATAGATAGCGAAGAAATAAGGTATCCATCACCAATAGATTTTTCTCCACAATCAGAACAAACATTCCACAAATTCCACCAAGCAAGGTCCCTTTCACTCGATTGATAGCAACACGTTTGCTATTTTTTACATCTTGTTGTATACATAAAACAGCCGCAATACATGAATAGAATACGATTCCTTCCGGACGAAGAAATGATATAAGAAAACAGATCATAACAGCCATACTTGATTTGATAATTCTCATTCCTATTTTCGGCATATGCTTCCCTCCTCATTTTTCTTTCTTATTATAATGAGTTTGATTTCTCATGTAAACAAAAAAGCAGACGATATCTGCTTTTATCTGATGATGTGTAAATCCTTTGCTGTTTTATAAGCTTGAATCAATAAAGTCGGTGTAATAGCAAGTCCATACATCGTAAGCAATTGAGAATAAGAAATCGTTGTGACAGAGAACAGAGAATGAAGTGTTGGTATCATAAGAATTGTGGTTAAGAAGATAAATCCGACAATGAATGCCATGATCGCATATGGATTACTAGAAAGCTTGATATGATACAAGGAATGTTTACTTCTACAATTGAAGCCATGGAATAATCTAGCTAAGCATAAGGTGGAGAATGCCATCGTTGTAGCGATTGCCCAACTTGTTTTTAAACCAATGAAATATGCCGCCATTGTAACTATCGCAATTAAAATTCCTTGAACACCCAGTTGTTTGATCGTTTCTTTCGTTAAGATACCTACTTTAGGATCTCTTGGTTGTTCTTTTAATACATCTTTGGTAGAACGTTCCATACCGATAGCAATGGCCGGTAAGGAATCTGTCACTAAATTGATAAATAACAAATGTACTGGTAAAAAAGGAACCTGTAATCCCAGCAAAGAGGCAGCCAGTACACAAATGATACCGGATAAATTACCACTCAGTAAATAAATGATTGCGTTTTTAATATTCGCATAAATATTTCTTCCGGTTGCCACCGCCTTCACGATGGTCGCAAAATTGTCATCAGTCAAGATCATGCTGGCAGCATCTTTAGAAACCTCAGTTCCCGTTATCCCCATAGCGATACCGATATCTGATTGTTTTAATGCTGGAGCATCATTGACTCCATCTCCTGTCATGGCAACAATGTTCCCTTTCTTCTGCCATGCATTTACGATACGAATTTTATGTTCCGGAGCAACTCTCGCATAAACTTTTATCGAAGCAAGTTTCTCATCTAACTCTTCCTCACTCATAGCATCTAATTCTATACCTTCTAAACAAAGATCTCCTTGTTGATAGATACCCAATGTTTTCGCAATGCTTCTTGCGGTTACCTTATGATCTCCGGTAATCATGATTGGTGTAATACCTGCACGAAGACAATGTTCAACCGCCGTTTTACTTTCTACTCTTGGAGGATCCATCAATGAAATGAGACCGATAAAAATCAGCTCCTGCTCATCCTCAATGCTAATGCTTTGATGATTGACATTGCGATAAGCAAACCCTAATACTCGTAACCCATTTTCCGCAAACGCTTCATTTTTCTGTAAGATAGCAACCTTATCTTCTTCTGTAATATCATGAATACCATCTTCTAAATGAATTTTTGTAGACTTTTTAAGTATTTCATCACAGGCACCCTTTAATAACAAAGTGGCATTTCCATCGATCATTTGAAGTGTAGACATTAATTTTCGTTGCGAATCAAATGGATTTTCATCTATACGTTCATATTTTTTTCTTGTTGTAAGCTCATCGATATGATAAATCTCTAACAGATCCACAAGCGCTAATTCCGTTGGATCACCGATCCTTTGTTGTTCATTGGTTTGTGCATCTGTACATAAGGCAAAGCCTAATAACATCATACGATCCAAAGGAGTTGTTTCTTTTAAAGCGGTAGCTTTGATCAATTCATGATTACGATAGATTTCTTGTGCTGTCATCTTATTTTGTGTAAGCGTTCCCGTCTTATCACTACAGATCACAGAAACACATCCAAGACTTTCCACAGAATTGATATTTTTCACAATGGCATTTTCTTTTGCCATTTGACTGGTTCCCATTGCAAGGACGATCGTTACGATGCTTGCAAGAGCTTCGGGTATGGCTGCTACCGCAAGAGCTACTGCAAACATTAATGCATCTAATATCGCATCCCCTTGCCATACATTTAATCCAAATACCAAAATACAAATTGCGATAATTCCGATACTTAATTTTTTACTGAAATCATCCAATGTTAGCTGTAATGGAGTCTTTCGTTCTTTCGTTTGATTCATCAAGGTCGCAATTTTTCCGATTTCCGTATCCATACCGATGCCGGTAACCACACACACAGCACGGCCATAAGTCACAAGACCACTGGAAAATACCATGTTTTTTTGATCACCTAAGCCACATTCCTGCTCTATCGCATCCACTTCTTTTTGAACGCTTTCCACTTCTCCGGTTAGTGCACTTTCATTCACTTGTAAGGTGTAATTTTCAATGATACGTGCATCAGCACCAACAACATCACCTGCTTCTAACAGCATGATGTCCCCAACGCTCAATTCTTTGCTGGATATTTCCATTGTCTTACCATCTCGAATCACTCTAGTATGAGGAGTGGATAACTGCTTTAAGCTTTCTAAGGACTTTTGTGCTTTCACACTTTGTACAGTACCCAGAATGGCATTCATCGTAATCACCACCAAGATAACAATGGTACTTTCTAATTCCCCGGATATCATAGATACGATCGCTGCCGCAATTAAAATCAAGACCAGTAAATCTTTAAATTGTGATAAAAAGATCATAAAGGTACTTTGTGATTTTATTTCCTCTAATTCATTATATCCATGTTGCTCCTGCCTTTTTTTCACTTCCTGTTCAGACAATCCTTGAGAAGAAGATAGCGTTGCTTTCAACGTATCTTCAACACTTTTCTGATAAAACTTTTCCTGCATGTGAATACTTCCTTTCTTATTTATGCTTCTTTTCTATAGTTTTACCAGTTTTCCAAAATAAAAACGAGACTATAGAAAAGGTATTCTATAAGTCTCGTCATTTCAGTATCAGGCCAGAATTTTCATTCGGGTTTGTTGACCAGATTCACACAAAATCGTGCTGACTACTCCCTTATTTAGTATAATGATAACAAAACAAGCCTATTTTGTAAATGATTTTACAAAAATTAACAGTTTGTTAACAATTCAGCTTTCTGCCAACAGTTTGGATAACGTTGGTATGATTTGTTTCTTTCTTGAAACCACACCATCCACAAAATAAAGATCATCCATGACATCATCCTTAAAGGCTTCTTCTACCAGCTGTGCCAATCGTCCGACAAATAAGAGGTTACTGCCTTCACCATTTACCGAAGTAAAGCACATCATCAAAACATCAAACTTATTGATTTCATTGATTGTTTTCATATAATCGATCATGTCATCACGTATCATACGAAGCTCTTCTTGATTCGCAAGATTGATTTGTCCGATGGCAATCCTTTTTCCATTGATGTTATATTCTTTGAAATCATTATATAATATTTCAGAAGTACTACGACCTTTGATGGTAGCTACAGCACTAAACATTTCTTCTGCCATCTGATCCAAATCTAAATTCGCTATCTGTGCTAATTCTTTCGCCAATTCCTTATCTTGTCTTGTTGTTGTCGGAGAATGAAAATTCATGGTATCACTTATGATCGCACAACACATCAAGGCTGCTGTTTGTTTTTTTGGTACTACTTCTTGTTCTTTGAACATTTTTGCAATAATACTGCAAGTACTACCTATGATTTCATTTCGAAATTGTGCAGGATATGTGGTTTCTATATCACCGATTCGATGATGATCTACGATTTCCAATACTTCGCCTTCATTCAAATGATCAATACTTTGACTTGTTTCGTTATGATCTACCAAGATAAATTTCTTTTTCGCATAGTTTAATAAATGATAACGTGCCAAAGAACCTACAACTGCTCCATGCTTATTCAAAACCGGATAAGAACGATATCTGCTCTTACTCATTTGATGATATGCATCATCGATATAAGCCTGATCCTGAAAAGCAATGATCTTACGGCTCATGATCAATTCTACACTTGGGCAACGATAAATTCCCCTTGCGACTTTAAACATATCCAGTTTTGTTTTGATGATATTACAATGATATTCTTTTGCCAAACGAATGACACTTTGGGATAAAATATCCACTCCGACCAAAATCAAACAAGCTGCCCCATCTGTAATCACTCTTCGTTGTAGCTGAAGATCATCACTCAACACTACGATGGCATCCTTATAGCTTTCTTCGTTATATACAGCTTTATGACTGGTAATGATAAATACATTTCCATTTGGACGATAGGTATCACAATGATGAACGAATTCACCACTCAATACCTTTGCGATATTTTCTACCGGAGTATTGCTCATCAATGAACGATTTGTTTCTCCGTTTTCTGTATACAATACCTTTGCGATATCTGACATTGATACCACACCAATCAGTTTTTGATCCTGATCTACCACATACAGTACCTTTGATTTACGTGCAGATAAACGATCCCATGCTTCTTTGATGGTCTGTTCCTTATGTATTGTCAAAGGCTCATCAAAGGCCACATCATAAAGTTTTACCTTTGCATTTTGTATATAAAGTGGTTCCTCCTTTTCAAATTTTTTCAGTAGATAATCTGTTTCTGAATTAATATCTCCAATACGTGCAGCAACAGCATCGATTCCTTTTGCTTGTTTCAATTCAGCATATGCAATAGAAGCAACAATAGAATCCGTATCAGGATTTTTATGTCCGATAATATAAATATGATCTTTCATGATGCAGTTCCTCTTTTCTTTGTTGATTCTATTATATCGTATCTATAAAGAAATCTCTACGAAAAAAGTAAGCATTTACATTTTATAAGAAAAAAGCACCCACTTATTCAGTGGATGCCTCCATTTGTTTTAAATCAGCATAGATTCCCTGTGCGATCTTATTAGCCAAAGCTTGTTGATTTGCCTCATTCATCAAGTAATTACGATCATTTTCGTTCGCAAGAAATCCTGCCTCAATAAGGATTGCCGGTAATGCATTTTCCTGTAATACCTGTAATGGAGCGATATCCTGATCTTTGATTCCTCGATTTTGAGTATAATGCAATGCATCCATCTGTGCAGCTACATTTTTTGCCAGTGTAAAGCTTGCCTCATCTTTTATTTTACCCCAAATTTCAAAACCATATGGTTCACTTCCGTAATCACTTGCATTGGTATGTATCGATACAAACAGTTTTGCATTACTTGTATTAGATATCTCAACTCGTTTTGTAAGATCAGCAACCTCATCTGCGGGCCAATTCACATCATCACTTTCTCTTGTATAAGCTACATGAACCCCTTTTTGTTCTAAAGCTTTCCCAATCTTCTTTGTCAGAGAAAGTGTGATATCTTTTTCATAAATATTTTCATAACTACTTCCTGTATCGTATCCACCATGTCCTGCATCAAGTATAACATCTGCTTGTGGAGTCACCAGAGATACAATGCTCCTAGTAATGGGATTATCCGGAAATACTTTCGTACATAAGATCAAAAGTACCAGCATCACAACCAATTCCGCACATAGGATGATCAAATAATGCATCGGATCTTTTCTTTTTCTTTTCTTTCTCGTCATCACTACTCACTCCAAACGAGTGTATTATAACATAAAGTACTCTATAATACTTCAAATTAATTCTTACATTTTTATGAAAAAAGGACCACCGAAGTGATCCTTATGATTCAAGATTACATTTCTTCTTTTGCGATAGCAAGCAATCTCTTATGACGTTTCATAGCGTCTTTCTTAGTCTTCTCGAACATTTCGTAAGCTGTTTCACCTTTTACTTTAGGCAATTGGCTATAACGAGTTTCTGTCATCATGAAGTCTAACATCTTATCGTAATCTGGCTCTTTAGAGTCGATTGTCAAAGGCTGTTCTTTTCTTGGGTCATAACGATATAGATCGAAGTAACCACACTCAACAGCTTTCGCCTGAGTTCTCTGGTGGTTAGCAAGACCGCCCTTAATACCATGTTCAGCACATGGAGAGTAAGCAAGAATCAATGATGGTCCATCATAGCTTTCAGCTTCCTTGATTGCTTTTAATGTCTGAGCTTTGTTTGCACCCATAGAGATAGAAGCAACATATACATGACCATAAGCCATAGCAATTTGTCCTAAATCTTTCTTAGCTGTTGTTTTACCACCAGCAGCAAACTTAGCGATAGAAGCAGCCTGACTTGATTTAGAAGACTGTCCACCTGTATTTGAGTAAACCTCAGTATCCAATACCAATACGTTTACGTTCAAATCATTTGCAAGTACATGATCCAATCCGCCGTAACCGATGTCATAAGCCCATCCGTCACCACCAACGATCCAGATAGATTTTGTAATCAAATCTTCATCAGCCAATTCTTTTACCATAGCGATATCAGATTTAGCAGCTAATTCTTTGATTGTTGGAGCGATTTCTCTTTCAGCATCACGATCACCGTGTACTTCAATGTATTTAGCGAATGCTTCCTTCAATGCAGGTTCAACATTTTCCATGTTGTCTTCCATTGTTTTCAGAATTCTAGATTCTTTATAGTTGTTAGCCAATGCCATACCATATCCGTATTCTGCATTGTCTTCGAATAAAGAGTTTGCCCAAGCAACACCTTCACCATTAGCATCATTTACGAATGGAGTTGATGGAGTTGATGAACAGTAAATCATAGAACATCCAGTCGCATTAGCAACTAACATATCCTTACCAAACAACTGAGATACTAGTTTGTAGTATGGAGTTTCCCCACATCCTGGACAAGAACCAGATACTTCGAAGTAAGGCATTAAGAACTGAGAACCCTTAACAGTATCTGTTGGGAAGAATTCAGTCTTATATTCTGTGTGTTTGAATAGGTAATCTGCAAGAGGTTCCTGATCAAGTTTTTCATTGATATCAACCATTTCAAGAGCCTTGTTACCAGCTTTACCTGGACACTCAACAGCACATAATCCACAACCTACACAGTTTGCAGGAGTAACCTGGATACGGTACTGAAGATTTTCAACACCTTTACCCATAGCAGCAATGGTCTTGAATTCCATTGGAGCATTCTTAACTTCTTCTTCAGTCAATAAGAATGGACGAATGGTAGCATGAGGACATACGAAGCTACAAATACCACACTGGATACAGTTTTCTGGATGCCAAGTAGGTACCTGAACAGCAATGGTACGTTTTTCTTCAAATGCAACGTTGTTACGGATAGAACCATCTAATAAGAAGTCACCTGTAAATGCACTAACTGGCATATCATAGCCTTCTAGACCATTGATAACAGCAACATGGTTATCGAAGTATTCATCACCTGTTAATTTACGACTTGCATCATATGGCAATTCAGCCCAAGATGGGTCAACAGCGATTTCAACGATACCATCTTTACCAGCATCGATTGCTTTGTAGTTCAACTGAACAACAGCATCACCTTTTTTAGAATAAGATTTCTTAGCAGCAGCTTTCATCAAATCAACAGCTGTAGCATAAGGCATGATCTGCTCGTTTAATGCGAAGAATGCTGACTGTAGAATTGTGTTTGTTCTACGTCCCATACCGATTTCCTGAGCGATCTTTGTAGCATTGATAATATAGAATTTCGCATGTTTTTTAGCTAACTGAGCTTTCATACGATTTGGCATATGCTCAATGATTTCTTCTTTAGAGAATGTAGTATTCAATAAGAATGTTCCGCCTTCTTTGATATCTTTTACCATGTCATATTTGAACATGTAAGCATCTAAAGAACAAGAAATGAAATCCGCATTTCCGATATAGTAAGTAGAGCGAATTGGTGAGTTACCGAAACGTAAGTGAGAACGAGTTACACCACCGGCTTTTTTAGAGTCATATGCAAAGTAAGCCTGTGCATACTGATCTGTGTTATCACCGATGATCTTAACTGTAGACTTGTTCGCAGATACAGTACCATCTGAACCAAGACCCCAGAATAAGCAAGAAGTATAATCTGCAGGAACTGTAAAGTTCTTATCAGCATCTAAGCTTAAGTGAGTTACATCATCGTTGATACCGATCGTAAAGCCATTCTTCATTTCATCTTTTGCCAATTCAGCAAATACAGCAGCGATGTGATATGGCTGAGTATCTTTTGATCCCATACCATAACGTCCACCGATAATTTCGATGTCTTTGTCTTTTAAAGCAGCAAGGATATCCAAGTATAAAGGTTCTCCCAATGCTCCTGTTTCTTTTGTACGGTCTAAAACAGCGATTTTCTTAACTGTTTCTGGCAATACAGCTGTTAAATATTTTACAGAGAATGGACGATACAAGTGAACCTTGATCATACCAACTTTTTCTCCGGCAGCTGTCAATGCATCGATCGTTTCTTTTGCAGCTTCTGTAACAGAACCCATAGCAACGATAATGCGTTCAGCATCTGCAGCACCATAGTAAGTAAATGGAGCATATTCACGACCAGTGATTTCACTGATTTTCTTCATGTAATCTGCAACGATATCAGGAATCGCATCGAAATGCTGATTTCTAGCTTCTACACCCTGGAAGAAGATATCATCGTTTTCAGCACCACCACGAGTTACTGGGTTTGTGTGTGGATTTAATGCATTTTTACGGAATTTTGCTAATGCTTCTTTATCGATCATGTCTTTGAATACTTCTGTATCCATAACTTCGATCTTCTGAATTTCGTGAGATGTACGGAATCCATCAAAGAAGTGAATGAATGGAACGCTTCCCTTAACAGCGGCTAGGTGAGCAACACCTGCTAGATCCATCGCTTCCTGAACAGAGTGAGATGCAAGCATACATGCACCTGTCTGACGACATGCATATACGTCTTCGTGGTCACCGAAGATGTTCAATGCTCTTGTTGCTAATGCACGTGCAGCTACGTGGATAACTCCTGGTAAACATTCACCAACCATTTTGTAAATGTTTGGAATCATCAACAACAATCCCTGAGATGCAGTGAATGTCGTAGCTAAAGTACCAGCCTGTAATGCACCATGTACTGCTCCGGCAGCTCCACCTTCTGATTGCAGTTCAGCGACTTTTACAACGCTGTCAAAAATATTCTTGCGACCCTGCGTAGCCCACTGATCCACAACCTCAGCCATTGGTGAAGATGGGGTAATAGGGTAAATCGCAGAAAGTTCGGTAAACGCATAGGCACAATGTGCAGCTGCTGTGTTACCGTCCATTGACATAAATTTCTTAGTCATTTGTTTTCCTCCTTGCATAACTTTATACTACATTATTATAAAACGATTTTATTTATTTTACTAGGGATTTTCTTTCTTTTTTCGTTGAATTTCCAACGTTTTTAACTCATTCTATCTCAAATGTAAATAATATCACATTAATTTACATTCATTGTAAGAAAATGAGTTCCAATGAAAGAAAAAGGTGAGGTTTCATGATATTTAGGTCTTTTATCCACCCTTGAATTCTTCTTATGATTCATGTAAAAAGATGGAATCTATCCGGATTCCATCTTTTGTTATCTCATTCGATCACGATTTTTACTGTTTCATCTGCGGCTCGATAAAACATATCGGTACCGGAGTTGATAATAAGCACTTCATTTGGATCTCCGTTTTGAATCTCAATGATTCCCTCCGGTTGTTGTGTTCCTTGATTGATCTGATAGCTGACATTATAATTAGTATCTTGTTCTTCTATCTGATACGTTCCATAAGCAAGATTTTCTATGGTGTAGGTGTATTGATTATCTACATCCAAAGAAATCAAACGATCATATTGTTCACCGATGATACGCATAACAAAGCTTTCTCCATTTACCGGTGTTATGATTTGTCCCATAGCATCACGCATCTTCTTGGTCAATGTCATCGTTCCGTTTTCAACATCATCCATCAAATTAATGATACCGATGATATTAGTTACATCCGGTAATGCAGTAAAGAAGGCTTCTTCTTTTAATTGAGCTGAATTTACCAAATAGCGAACTCGCTCAGCATCTTGTGTCATTTCTTTGATCTGATAGGTTCCGGCAGATAAATCAGTAATCACAACATGCCAATTATTCTCAGGCACAAGATCATAGACCCTACTGAAATTCGGTGCTGTTACCTCAAAACGATAAGTGTTTGGTGCAGTAGGTGGTAAATAGTTACCGTCCTTATCCAACATATATTTAAAGACTTCTACTGTATTCAAATTGCTCAATCGCTCATTCAACACTTCTACTGTGTTTTTTTGTGCTCCTTGCACATAAACAACGCCTTCACTTGTTTCTTCACTACCATTGATTCGATACGTCACACGATATGGGCTACTATCTAACTCACGTAGATGATATACCCCTTCTTTTAGATTCGCCAACAAATATTGAAAGTGATTTTGTCCATTTAAGGTAATTCTCTGTAAAAAGTCCTGATTGTATACTTCAAGCATATAGACATCTCCATCTGCTGGCACACTTGTGCTACCATCTGCATTCTTGATCAATTTAGAAAAGAAGATACTTGCTCGTTGTTCTTGACTCGCATTGATCATCACAACTTCATTGGTATTGCCCTTTACCTCTACGATGCCATAACTTGTTTCTGTTCCCCCATTGATGATATAACTGACCTGACCAGTTTCATTTCGCTCATCCAACACATAGAAACCATCTTCTAGTTGCGATAATGAAACAGTGAAATCATTAGCGCTATTTAACGTATATAATTCATTAAACCCCGGTTTGGATACATGTAGCTGATAGCTTTGTTGTGGATCAGGTTTTCTAAGCTGACCGTTTTCTCGAACCATTTTTTCTACCTTGATGCTACCTTGTTTCAAAGTAGGCGCATTGATCATCACGACCTGATTGGCATTCTTTCTTACATCTACGATACCATTATTGGTTTCCGTTCCTCCATTGATGATATAGCTGACCTGATCAGATGCATTTCGCTCATCTAACACATAGAAGCCGTCTTCAAGATTGCTAAGTGATATCGTAAAATTGTTCGTGCTATCCAGTGTATATAACTCATTAAAGCCCGGTTTGGATACATGAAGTTCATAGCTTTGTTGTGGATCAGGTTTTCTAAGGCGTCCATTTTCCCGTACATATTTTTCTATTTGAATGCTACCTCGAGCAGTTGTTGATGAGGTATTGACCATGACCACTTGATTGGCATTGCCCTTTACCTCTACGATGCCGTTGCTTGTTTCCGTTCCCCCATTGACGATATAGCTGACATCATCCGTTGCATTGCGTTCATCCAATACATAGAAACCATCCTCAAGATTTGTGATAGATACGCTAAAATCATTAGAAATATCAAGTGTATATAACTCTTGAAAGCCCGGTTTAGATACATAAAGTTGATATTGTTGTCTACTGTCAGGTTTTCTTAACCTACCGTTCTCACGCACAAATTTTTCTATCTGGATGCTACCTTTTTCTGGATGATTGGCAGTATTGATCATAAGAACTGAATTCTGATTTCCCTTCACTTCTACGATTCCCTGACTGGTTTCAGATCCTCCATTGATCATATAGCTGACTTGATTTGTCGTATTACGTTCGTCTAGTACATAGAAACCATCTTCCAGATGATTTAGATGAAGTGTGAAGTCATTGGCATCATTTAGCGTATACAGCTCCTGAAAGCCCGGTTTTGAAATATAAAGTTCATAACTTTCATTACAATCTGGTCTTGTTAGTTGTTGATTCACTCTTACAAATTTTTGGATATGCATTCCACCTACGCTTGTGCTTGATGGAGTATTGATGATGGTAATTTGATGTGCATCCCCTTGAACTTCTATGATAGCTCGTTGAACCTCACTTTGTGAATCGATGATATAGCTGACTTCATCTTTTGCATTACGTTCATTCAAAACATACGTGCCATTTGCCAGGTCACTTACTTCCATCTTCCAATCATTGCCTTGATCTAAATAAAATAATTTTTGATATCCCGGCGCAGATAAATAAAATTCATAAGAATCCTCAGGAGAAGGTCGCATCAATTGTTGGTTCACCCTACGATATTTCACCATAGAGATGCTACCGCCTTTTGTTGTTTCTGTATTGATGACATCCACGCTATGACTTGTATGAGCGACATCCACGATTGCTAAATCTCGTTCACTTTGTCCATCCACCACATAGGTTACACCTTCATGATCCATCTCTTTGATGACATAACTTCCTGCCTCTAAATTCGTCAACATCATCGTATACTCATTTGCTTCATTCAATAAAATCAAATTCTGATATCCGGGTCTGGATATATGAATACGATATTCTCCATGTGTCGGCTTTACCAAGCTACCTTGTTCCCTCATCCATTTATTGATTCGTATACTTCCCTTATCTTGAGGCATAGGATTGATGACATTGACCGTATTGGCATTGTTCATTACATGCACGATACCTTTTTTCATCGGTGCCCCATTGTTCACTACATATCGAACATCCGCTTGCCCATGTTCCTCTACGACCTCATACCAACCATCTTTCAAATTACGAATAGATGCATAAAAGTGATTGGCCTCATTCAATAACACACGATTCGTTTCTTGTTCTCCCTTCAACAATATCCAGAAAACTTCCTCGGATTTTGGATAACAGTAGCATCCTTCCTCATCCTTCATCAATTTACAAATTTCAATGCTTCCCTGATGATTTTGACCTGCTTCATTGATGATCTTCACATGATTCTTATCCCCATTGACTTGGACCACAGCCTGCTTCTCTTCGATACCACCATTGACGATATAGCTTACATCTTCCCCTTTTACTTCTTTGATTTCATAACTTCCTGCTTCTAAATCTTCCAATAATTGTTGATAGCTATTGCCTTCATGCAGATAAATGATTCGATAATAGCTTTTTCCTTTGATTTCTATTTCGTATTCTTCCTCATTGTTTGGACGTCTGATACAATCACAATCATTCGATCTTATATACTTCTGTAATAAGATGCTTCCTTTATGACATGGACACTGAATAACGATTTGTACCGTCATTTGTTTATGCTGTAAATTCACCAAACCTTCTTCCTGTTTTACATGATCGATGAAATAACAAACATCTTCTTCTCCTCTTACCTTAAGTGAATACGTGCCATAAGGAAGTTTCTTTTGCATGCTCCATTGATTTTCTTTTGTAAAATGAAGTGTCTCTTTGATATCCTTACCACGTAGTTCTACCTCATAGATGGTATCCTGTTTGGGTGTAATCAAACTTTCTTCCTTACCTTGTTCCAATAATTGTAACGTCATCGTACCATAGTGAAGAGCTTCATTCAGTATATCCACACATACATGTTCCTCTTTCAATGAGAAACTACCTGATTCCATAGGTTTTGCGTTATTGATAACATAAGTGGCATTCCCACTTTCTTCCATAACCTCATAATGACCCGGTTTTTGATGATGCAATACTTTGGTAAAGTCATTTTGTGCATTTAACTCAAACATTTGTTTTCTGCCTTTATATAATAGCGTAATGATAAAATGTTCATCGTTATCCGGCTTGGTTCGTTTCCCTGTTTCATCTACCATCCATTTGCTGATCGTGATATCCTGTTCGCATGTTCTCTTTTTGATCACATTGATTTCTACAAATTCACCATTTAACTCTACACATACCATATCATCAAAATGCTGATCTTCTATCACAAAGCTGATATCCTCTTTCCCACATTCTGTAATGGTATAAGAATCCGGTAATAAATCGCATAATTGTGCACAGAAGTCATTTCCTGCATGCAATACGATGCTCTTTGAAAAATGCTCTGCTGTGACGACAAGAACGAATTCATCTAACGGATCTGCCGCAACCACCACACCGTCTTGCTCGATAAAGCCTTGGAAATGCAGTGTTCCGGTTTGACACTTATGATTGATGATGGTCACATTGACATCTTCATCCACCAGATCCACGATAGCACTTTCACATGGAATATCATGAATGATATAAGATACTCTACCACAAGCCCCAAGCTCCTTGATCTCATAATGTCCACTTGGTATATCATAAAGACAAACACAGAAGTTGTTACGGATATCAAGAGTAACTTTACGTTTGAAACAATCACTTTCGATCATGACTTCAAAGCTTTCAAAACGTTGAGGGCGAATATAATTTCCACAATCATCTTCAACGAGTTTTTCTAAACGCAATGCTCCGGTTTGTTCTTCTTCATTGATGATGGTGATTTGTTTTCCTTCTCCTTCATATAGGAAGTAACCATTCTCTTGTTCACAACCATCTACCAAATAAGTCTTTGCATTTTGTGAAAGTTCTTTGATTTCATAGTGCTGATTATACAAATGATTGAAACATACACAGAAATCGTTATCTGCATTCAATTCAAAGATTTCATAGGTGTTTCTTCCACTTAGTAAGATCTTGAAACAATCTGTTTCTTGTGGTTTCACGATATGATTGCCTTTGCGAATTCTTTTTTCTACAACAACACCACCTGAAGTAGTTTCTTTATTGATGATATCTACATAGATATCCTCTTTCCCTAAAGTAAAGCAAGCTGTTTCATATGGCTGTTTATTCAACAGATATCGTGTTTCACATGCTTCATCAAGTTCTTTGATTTCATAACATCCTTGCATCAGATCATCAAAATATACGCAGAAATCATTTTGTGCACATAGGGTATACGTATGACAGAAATCATTCCCTTTTAATTCAAAACGATACTCTTCTTCTGCACATGGCATCATTTGATTGCCATATTCGTCTTCTATATATTTTGTGACTTTTACCATGCCGGCACAATCTACCATTTCATTGATGATCGTGATATGATGATCCTCATGATTCATCGTGATACGGGCAAAATCCGATTCTTCTCCATTAACTTGATAATGGATCGCAAATCCAAAATTGTCTTTTTGAATAATGCGATACGTATCATCCGGTAATTGATCCAACAAGACACACCAATGATTATCTGCATTCAAATACACATGATAACAGTTTTCCTTCCCTTCTACCAACACCTCAAGATCCATGCCATCATAAGGCAATTCCATATGACCATCACAATCTTGTATAGAGGCTTCTATCTCCAAGATACCGCTTCGTTTTCGATGATTTAGAATACATACCTCCTCATTGCATTCTCCCATCGTGATATAAGCATCTTCCATTCTACATCCCTTAACAAGATAACATGCATCGTATTGTTGCGCTTCTTCCTCTTGGATATGGTATTCCCCGGCTTCTAATCCATCTAATAAGATACACCAGTTATTGCTGGCTTTTAAGGTGTAACATTCTTGAAAACAAGGGCCTTGTACTTGAACATGAAAACATTCATCACGTTGTGGTTTGACGAGTTCTTTACAATGTGTTTCCTCATATTTACAAATTTTCAATGTCCCACATGATTTTTTATCTACGTGATTGATGATCTTTACCTCATGATCACAGCCATCCATGATAAATCGTGCATTGCCACAGTTCTTACCACAATCGATTTGATAATCGATGCGATAATCATCATTTTGACGTTGTTCTCTTATTTCATAACTTCCAAGCTTTAGATCATCAAAACATATACACCAATCATTTTCATAAGATAAGGTAAAAAACTCTTTACAGAAATAACTTGATAAGGTCACATCAAAACATTCATTGCGCTGTGGTTTTACCAAATCACCATAATGATTTCGAATATATTTGCATACTCGTAAGGAACCACTATTACGCCTTGAATTGATAATGGTAACACAATAGGTAGCTTCCTCATGTACTTGAATACAAGCACTTGTTCGTTCCATATCATCATTGACGATATAGCTACTTACATAATCATGACTTGATGTTTCTTCAATCGTATAGTACCCATTACATAAAGATGCGATATCAACACAGAAATTATTACTTTCATTCAAATTCAAGGTTTGACATAGACCACAACCTGCAATGGTTACTTGGAAGTTTTCCTCTTTCTTAGGTCTGGTTAGGCTTCCATCCTTATTACGAATGAATTTACAAATTCTCAATTGACTGGTTTGTGTAGGAATACAGCTTTCCTCCATCGTGGTAATGATCATGACCTGATTTTCTCCACATTCACTTACTTCCAGATTGGCATACCCTTTCTCACAGGAATCATTGACGATATAGCTGATATTCCTATCATCACTTTCTTCCACTACGGTATAATAGCCCGGTATTAGACCATGCAAGGTCATACAGAAATCATTTTCCTCATCCAACCTAACCATCATATCTTGGCGATCAGTTATGACTCTTATCTCATAACAATCCAAACGTTGTGGTCTACATAGCTCACCAAGATTGTTTCTGATATATTTTGATATCGTTAAACTTGTATCAAAGTCAGCTTGATTGATCAGTTCTAAAACATTCTTTCCCGGTAAAAGCGAAAATGTCGTATCTTGTAGCTCACAGCCATTGAAACGATAGATGGTATCTTCCATCGCATCTATTTCACGAACCTCATAGCGACCCATACAAAGATCTGTTACACACATCTCAAAGGAATTACTTGCATCTAACGTGATGGTACGTGTCATCCCTTGTCCTTCTAAACAAACCATAAAACAATCATCCTCATGTGGAGATTGTAGTTCTCCCTTCAAGGATATCTTCTTCACGATACACAATTCTGCGGGCTCAAGTCGTTCACTTACAATTTTGATCGTATAATGATCTGCGCCATCCTCGCTAAACAATCGTGCATAATCCTCTTGTTGACGCTCACCCTCTATCATATAGGATAAAGCCACTCCATCACCATTTACAATTTGATTCCCACACTCATCGACCAACACAACATTGACCGTATTGGCAGATAAGCCTTCCACCAAGATACTTCCATTCCCATTCTCATCCAATAAAATTTCATAATGCTTGCACTCTTCCTGTGAATGACACAATTTTACAAACATGCTCTCCCCAAACAAACTAGGATCATTGCTTTGTGCTTCGATCGTCAAAGAATAGCTTCTTTCACAAGGGTCATGTTCTATTGTTTCAAGAAAGCTAACATGAAACGCATTGGTTAAGACTTTCTGAAATCGTTTGCTCATAATATCCTCCTTCTTATATAAGCACATTTCTTATACATTTCCAGTATATGAGCCTACACGCAAAAAGTGACAGTTTCACACAAAATAAAAAGCCCTTAATTCAATAAAGGCTCTATTTGCATCAAGATATAAGGACTGTCCTGTTGCTTGATCAAGGTCACACGTATGATGATCACAGCACCTTCTACTGTGAGCTTACACACGATCGGTATCCGGATTTCATTCATTGACATCACCCTGTTCTTTTCTAAGTTTATTCTATGTAGATTCTCAATGTTCTGTCAAGACTTTTTCTCACTCTTGGTCTTCTTTTCGCTGAATACATCCTATATAATAGATAAAAAGCACAAGTGCACCACATTGAACGATAGAGAAAAAGAAAGCGAAAAAGAATGGCAATACCAATGCGGTATTCTGTAGCATCAACAGCCCCAAGCTTACCACATCAAGAAATGGTACATATCGAATCAATAATTCCGCCGGTAAATCATACAATGCTACATTCATCTGAAACTGAAAGACAGCTTGCATCAAATAACGATACCCGACAAATACGATAGCAAGAAGTAAACAGCTGTAAAATACCGGTTGATATTGATGAAAGATCGTTTTCAGACTTTGTCCCAGCATATGAATAACAGAACATGTTTTTCTCAATTGCTGTAGACAAAACATCTGTACCGGTATATAAAACAACACGACCAACACCAACAATAAATTTACAGCATAAGCTAAGATTCCCTGTTCATTGGATGAGGCAAGTGTAAAGGAAGCATATCCCAACACATTCATGATCATAAATAAAATGGTTTGTACAAGGACGTAGGTAACCACCATCTTTTTTGCATTCTGACAACATACTTCCTCTTGGCTTTTTTGAATCTTTATGGTCATCAAAGCCGGTATTGCTCCTGCCAAAAGATGTAACCCATACGTACCTATATACAAAAGCATCGTTTGATTCCATGAATACATCCATTGTGAAATCAACTGATAACATATCGCATAGATCAAGCATGCCACCATCATCCAAACAGTATAAAGCTTTGCCTTTCCTCTGGTATCTAAAATCTCAAGAAAATGTTGCATCATCTTTCCCCTTTTCCTAAAAACGGTTGCTCATTTGGCATATATAAATAAGCATATCGATCATATAAATTGGCAATCATCTGAAGCATGACCACCATAAAAGCGATTTGAACACCATAATACAACACATAGGTCATTACAACCGAAAGGATCCCTGTTTTTGCATTTGCCAATGAATAGATCATATGAGAGAAGTTGTCAACATTACCAAATACAGTAGTAAACACAGAACTAGCAATCGTTTGAGAGAAGATACATAATACAATGTATGGAATACTCATCACAATGATCATCTTATAGTTTGTAAGTAGCATTCGACATGCTCCACCTATATAGTCCTTTAATGTTTTATTTTGATCATAAATAGCATAAGCAACAATGGCATTCCAATAGAGGAAAAAAGCCTGTAAGAAGAATATGATCACATAAGCCAAAATCGGAATCATATATAGAAAATAGGATAATTGTTGCATAAAGGATTGAAGAAATGACAATACCAAGCCCATCACGATGTGATACAGTATCATCTTTGCAGAGGAAACGATATCGACGATGTGAAAAGGCTGGTTTCGTACTGTTTTGATAAACAGAAACATGATGGTATCTATCACAAAGATATTCAACATTGTCAATAAAAAGGACAATATCAAATAGATGATACTGGATGGTGTACAGACTGCCGCTAAAATTTCAAAAAGGATCGTTCCTAACACCTTGGCTACTGCCATCCATAAAAACAGCTTAAGAAAATGCTTTTTCAGCTGTGAAATGGTATCTGTAAAATCTGCTCTTAATTCACTCATATTGGTTCCTACTTTCTTTATAAACATGAAAGTATTATACAAGAAAAACAAATTGAAATCAATTCATCCCTATTACGTCATTGCTCATGGGAGCAAAAAAAAGCAACTGCATTCAAGCATGTTGCTTATGAATATGACAAGGTTGTTTACATCCGGTATAAGTTACAAAATACTTTTCTATTTTTTTACCGGATACACAGCTTATAGAAACACTTTGATGGTTTTTTAACATGATTTCCAAAGTATCCAATGCCCCTTTTCCTTTAACGATTTCCCAACGTTCTACATCTTCCCAAAATAAAACGAAGCATTCATCAGAACCATTGTTTGTATAAAAGAACACATATTTATCATAAAACTCAATTAATTTAATGTTTTTCACAAAGAAGAGATAGAATGCAGCAAATATGGTAACGACACAACCAATCAGATAATAATCCGTACATAAGAGAAGCACTCCCAAAGATAACAGAAAACATATAAACATATACGGCTTACTGGAAATCGTATCCAGCTTTTTACCGTCACATGGAAGATTTCTGATTTTTAAAATCTTGCTTTTTACATTCATGCCAACCATCACCTTCTCGTTATTTTTATTATATAGGAAAATTATTTTATATCAATAATATCACACAATTCCACTTATTTCTCTCTATATTTTCTGAATTTATCTAGTATAATAATAAGGCAAGGAGTGATTTATTTTGGAGATTCTAAAAACAATCAATGATTGGGGTAAGGGTACCTGGTTTAAATATGGATTGATCGATACCATCATCAGCATGTTGATCTTTCTAAGCATCGCCTACATATTAAAACGTCTGTTTAGACGCTATGTGGAAGCTCATGTCAAGGTGAATGCACAATTCATCAATCGCATCATAAAGATTACATTGTACACCATTGCAGTCTATGCATGTTTATCTCTTTTGACACCATTTGATTCTGTATTAAGTAAAGTTTGGGGCAGTGCCGGCATCATTGCTGTTGTGATAGGTTTTGCGGCTCAGGAATCCATGGGTAATTTTGTGAATGGTATTTTGATCACAACCTTTAAACCATTCAAGATCGGCGATCTTGTGAAAGTAAACAATGGGGAATATGAAGGCTATGTTGTGGATATCTCTTTGCGAGATACGGTCATACGTACGTATGAGAATACAAAAGTGATCATTCCTAATTCCACAATGAACAAAGCTGTATTAGAAAATGTCAGTCTTAACAACAACAATAAAGCAAATTTTTTAACGATAGATATCAGCTATGATAGCGATATTGATAAAGCAATGAACATCATGAGCGAAGAAATCCGAAAACATCCGGACTTTTTAGATGCCAGATCAAAACAAGACAAAGCCCAAGGCGTAAACGATGTCATCATTCGTCTAACGAGTTTTAATGACAGTTCCATCACCTTACGGGCTACGGTCTATTCTAAAACCAACGCAGAAGGCTTCGCCATGTTGTGCGACTTACGCTATTCAATCAAAAAACGATTCGATCAAGAAGGAATTGAATTCCCCTATCCACATCGAAGTGTCATCATCAAACAAGAAGAAAGCTCATTATAATATAATCAAAAAACGGCGTAGCACTTTGCTATGTCTTTTTTTCACATTTATGTAATTCACATTTGATATAACATTTTTATTCCTTTACACTTAATATGTTTACAAAAGAGCGCATCAAATGAGAGGAATTCTTAATGCAAAAAACATATGATGGAACAAAAGGAGGTCTATGAATGGAATGGCTAAAGAAGTTAAGTGAAGCGATAGATTATATCGAACACAATCTAGATAACGAAATATCCTATGATAAAGCAGCACAGATTGCTTGCTGTTCGACTTATTATTTTCAACGTCTATTCTCTTATGTATGTGGTATTTCATTGTCAGAATATATTCGGCGTAGAAGAATGACACAAGCGGCATTTGACTTACAAAGGACAAACGCAAAAGTCATTGATGTCGCATTAAAGTATGGATATACATCTCCTACTTCATTTAATCGAGCATTTCAAAATGTACACAATATCACGCCTGCCCTTGCTCGCAACATGGGGAACCCGTTAAATGCGTTTATGGCAATCCACTTTTCAATCCAAGTTACAGGTGAAAAAGCCATGTCGTATTACATCACAAAGAAAAGCTCTATGCGTATGGTAGGATGTCGTACGCCATTAACTACAGATATGGAGGAAAATCAGAAACATATTCCACACTTTTGGAAGTCAGTATTACATAGTCATCTGTTTTCTAAACTTTGTGATTTATCTGATCGATCTGCACAAAACATCTTTGGTATCAGTGCTTATGATGCATCACAAAGTGATTTCTATTATATCGCAGTTAACACGAGTGCAAGCGTTCCTGTCGGTATGTTTGAATTTGAAATTCCTTCAACGACTTGGGTCGTATTTGAAAGCGATGGGGATTATAAAGAGAACGTGCAACGTATATTTAAAAGATTTTACACAGAGTGGCTACCTTTTTCAGGATACCATGCTACTGGATCATCAGAGATAGAAGTATATCCTATTGATAAGGAAGCAGCAATCAGCGGCCATTTAGAAGTATGGTTTGCGATCACAAAAGACAAGGAGGATAAAGAATGTATCATTTAAGGTTAAAAGGCGACCATTATCAAATGGGTGTCAAAAGAGGAAACATCTTTCAAAAAAGTAAGATCATATTTCCTTTACATCTTGATGAGTTTCAATTAGAACATGGAAGAAAAAGCGAACGAATATTGAAAGAGTTTTTTCCAGAAGTATGTGAGGAAATTCGAGGTGTTTGTGACTCAATAGGTATTGATTATGTCGTTTTTGCATCATGGCTGTTATGTATGGGCTGTTGTATGTATCATTTAAAAGACAATATTCCCGTAGAAGTTAGAGGATGTACCGCTTTCGCTTATGCTAAAGATGATAACATCATTTATGGACGCAACAATGATTTACCACCCTATTTAAAGAAAGGAAGCAAAAGCGAATTATATGCTCCATCAAAAGGTAATAGATTCAACATAACAACTTCCTCTTTCATTAATGGCGAAGAAGGTATGAATGAGCATGGCTTAGCGGTTGCGATGACGTTTGTCATGACTCGTTTAGAGGCAATACAACCAGGATTGAATTCCTGTTTCATTGTAAGATATCTGCTTGAAAAAGCAACTAGTACACAACATGCGCTTTCTTTGCTTATGGAATTGCCGATTGCTTCAAATTGTAATATTCTTCTTGCAGATAAAAACGGGAATATGATGGTAGTCGAATGTACACCTACCTTAAAGAAAATAAGGAAAGCTGAAAAACTAAAAAACGGTAATATCATATGTACTGTCAATAGTTTTACTTCGAATGAAATGAAAAAGTATGATGCATCGAATGGAAATGATTATCATTCTGATTTGCGCTATCACACTGTCATAAATCATTTTTCTTCTTATACACAGGGAAATCTGATTGAAACAAGTCAACAGCTATTAAAAGGAGATCATGGCTTCATGTGCCAATATGATGAGCCAGATTTTGAAACTATTTGGAGTTCAGTTTTTGATTTGAAGAGCCTGATGATATATCGTTCAGAGGGTGACCCTAGAAGAAAAAAATTTATGCTGGATCATAGACTATATGATATCATACAACATAAATAGAAGATATCTTACGCATTCAAATGAGATATTACAAAAAAAAGACGAATAGAAACACATTCTTTCGTCTTTTTATTTAGAGCTAGCTTTTTATTTTGTACGTCTTTCTTTTCCTGACTTACGAACACTCTTATCATGGTTTCCGCCACGTCTTGGTGCACGTTTTTCTCTATTACCATCACGTGATTTGGAAGCATTGCGATTACCACCATTACCGCTTCTTCCACCGGATGATTTACGATCATTATTTCTAGATCTTCCTCCGCTTTTACGTTTTGGTGCACTATCAATTTCCACCATAACCTCTTCACCACGAATATGACTTCTCTGCATACTGGTTAATACAGCATCCACCTTATCTGCGGCAACATCTACTAGAGTAAAATCTTTTCTTACATCAATTCTACCGATTGCTTTCCCGGAGATACCACTTTCTTCAATGATTGCGGCTACGATATTTCCTGTCTTCACACCGACATTTCGACCGATACTGAATTTCAATGTAATGGCATCAAAATCAGATGCATAACGTTTCACATCTTCCTCTGCCTCAATATCGATAATCTCATTTTTATAAGTCATAGAAATCAATGCAGAAATGATATTTTCCAAAGCGATTCCTTCAGCCATTAATTCATTTGCGATTTCAATGCTTTCTTCTGTAATGCCCTCATCACAAGCTTCTTTCACAGTTGCGACAAACGCATTGCGATTTGCTTCTATCATTTGTGCAGATGTTGGAAGTGAATGACGTACTACATTAGTCTTAGTATAACGGATGATATCCTTGATACCGCCACGCTGTTTACCACCACTTACCAAAGTGATAGCAAGACCTTTCTTACCTGCACGTCCTGTTCTTCCTACACGGTGAATATAATATTCATTATCCTGAGGAAGATCAAAATTCACTACAAGATCAATATCATCAACATCAATTCCTCTAGCGGCGACATCAGTCGCAATCAAAATGGTTGCACCACCATTACGGAACTGATCCATAACACGTGTTCTAAACTCTTGTTTCATATCACCATGCAAAGATAAAGCCTTGATATCATGCTGATTCAACTCAGTACATAGATCATCTACCATTTTCTTGGTATTACAGAAAATCATACAAAGATCTGGATCATAATGGTTCAATAATACACGAAGTGCATTTGCTTTTTTTCCTCGTGGAACATCATAATAAATCTGTTCTACGGTATCAATGGTACGTTGACTAGATTTGATTTCTACACGTACTGGATCTTTTTGAAACTGTTCTGTGATCTTCAAGATATCTGCAGGCCATGTTGCAGAGAATAAAACTGTCTGATGTTCATTTTCAGCAGGCATACTGTTTAAGATTTCTTCAATATCCTCTTTAAATCCCATATTCAACATTTCATCTGCTTCATCTAAGATCACCATACGAGTATCATTTAAACGTAATGTTTTTCTACGCAAATGATCCATGATCCTTCCCGGTGTACCTACAACGATACCACAACCTCTTTTTAGAAGTTTGATCTGAGAGTCAATTGGTTGACCGCCATAAATCGGAACGATTTTAATTCCTTCTTTATACTTTGAAAACTTTCTTAATTCTGTAGCGACCTGTGTCACTAATTCTCTGGTTGGACAAATGATAAGCGCATTGGGAAGCTTATTGCTTGCTTCTACCATTTCAATTGCTGGGATACCGAATGCCGCTGTCTTGCCTGTACCTGTATTGGAACGACCCAGCACATCCTTTCCTTCCATAATCAATGGAATGGCTTGTGCTTGTATGTCGGTTGCATTTTCATATCCCATTTCTTCAACAGCT
This sequence comes from Hoskinsella mucinilytica, assembly GCF_045223415.1. Lineage (NCBI taxonomy): Bacteria > Bacillati > Bacillota > Erysipelotrichia > Erysipelotrichales > Erysipelotrichaceae > Hoskinsella > Hoskinsella mucinilytica. The sequence goes on from NZ_JBEQZJ010000019.1 coordinate 62,239, forward strand.
TTCATTACCTCACTGCTGATGTTTAATTCATTAAATTGTGTCATTGTTACCTTCTTTCTATCATTATGTATTTTATCTCGTAATAACTTATTAAGTTTATCACAGGTACTATGAAACGTCAATGGAAATATCGCAAATCAATGATAAGAAAAAAAATCTGCACGAAGCGTGACTTAGCATGATCATTAACGAAAAACCAGTATCAATGCCATACCCTCAGCTTCTTGTTTCGCATATATCGCACCATCCATCTTTTGCATAAGCTCTTTGCAAATATAAAGCCCTAAACCGCTTCCTGCTTTTCCAAGTGCATTTGTCCCTCTAAAAAAGCTATCAAACAAATGATTATATTCATTTTCATTCACAATACTTCCACTATTATAGAAATGAATCAATTGACAATAATCCTCTTCATAAAAAGTGATTTTAATGCTTCTACCATCACCGTATTTATAAGCATTTTCAAACAAATTATCAAAAATTTCACGGACTCTATCGATATCTCCTTTTAATAATCTATCCTCATATGCCCCAATGCATAGTTCAATATGACGTAGCTTACATTGCTCTTGATACACATCCAAGACCTTTTTCATTAAATCCGAAAGATAAAATTCTCCTTGTTGTACCTCAAGATCCATAATATCTTCTCGAGAAGCAAGCCTAATCTGATTCACATAATCTTCGATTTCTTTACTTTTTTCTTCTATTTTAGAAACATAACGATTTTTATCACTTTCATCACAATGATCTTCCACCAACATACGCCCATACAGTCGAATGAGATTTAATGGCGTTTTGATATCATGAGATAAGGATAATAGCAATTGTTTCTTCTCCTTTAATAGCTCTAATTGTCGTTTTTTCGATAGTTCCAATTCATCTTTTAATTGGCCCATCCCCATCAAGAAGTCTTGATAATAGCGACTTTTCTCGATCTTGATATCTTTTTTTCCATGACCCTTGGCTAGTTCTAACGGCATTTCACTCAACTGTTGAAAAGGTAGGATGACACGTTTTCTCAAATAAAACAAAATAGCAAGTACAAACAATTCCATGAAAAGAAGCCCGGTCTGTGCCATCAACAAATGCTCTTTATTCCTACGTGGCATATGATACTCAAATTTTAAATATCCTTTTAACTTTTCATCTTGATACCAAGGTTGGATCATCACACCATCTTCTTGTGCAAAGTCATAGAAGGCTTCCACAATAGACGCTTCCTGTTGTTCAATATCTAGATAACGAATTGCTTGTATCAGTTTATATTTTGATAGATCCAATGCCGATGGATCCTTCAAGCTCTGCATTTCTTTCATCGCTCGATTGATATCCACACGAAAAGCATTTTGATCACGGTCATCTTGATGATAACTACCATATCCTAACAACAAAGCAAGGATGCTATATAATAATAGCGAAAGAATAAACAAACGGTCAAATTTTTTCATAACGATATCCTACTCCCCATACAGTTTGAATACGTTTTGGTTGGCGTGGTTGTTCTTCGATCTTAGAACGAAGCATTTTCACATGTACGGTCAAGGTCTGGTTTTCACTTTCACTTTCCATGCCCCAAATTTCATTAAATAAAAAATCTTTTTGTAAGGTCTTTCCTTCATTTTTCACAAACAACAACAATAGCTCAAACTCTTTAGCATTTAGTTCCAATGGTTTTTGTTTGATATATGCCTTATGTGCATCTACATCTATCATCAATGCTCCTGAATAAATCTTATGCTGTTGGTTTCTATCTGATCGACGATGTAACAAAACCTGAATTTTCGCATATAAGATATCCGGATCTACCGGTTTAGGAATATAATCATCTGCCCCAAGCTCAAAGCCCATCAATTGATCTGATTTTTCACCTCTTGCGCTCATGATCAAAATAGGTAGATCATAAAGCTTACGTACTTGCCGCATAAAAGCAAAGCCATCCATATTCGGTAACATGATATCAAGTAAAATCATATCAACATTATGTGTATACAGCCATGCAAGACCTGCTTCTGCATCTGGAAAAGAACAAAGGGAAAAGCCTTTCTTGGTTAGAAAGGCCGTTAACAACTCAGCAAGTTCTTTATGATCTTCAATTAGTAATATCGTTTCCATACATCACCATCCTAATTTTAATAACCATTCATTTAATCTACGTTCCCTAGCATCGGCATTCATACCATGATCCCATTTTCCCAAGGATATCTCATCACGAATATCACCATCCTCTATATAGAGCACTCTTTCACATTTAGAAGCAACCTTCATATCATGGGTAACCAATAGAATACTTGTTCCTTCTGCATTGATTTTGATCAGCTCTTGCATCACTTCAATTGAATTCTGTTTATTTAATGCCCCGGTTGGTTCATCGGCAAAAATGATCTTAGGATGATTGATCAAACTTCGACAAATACATGCACGTTGTAATTGACCACCGGAAACCTCATTGACCGCATGATTGCCTACTTCACTGATATTCAGCTTATGCATCAACATCGTAGCACGCTCTTCAATTTGTTTACGACTTTCCTTATGCTTACCATGTCTTTTTTGAAATGCCGGTAACATTATATTATCATAGAGTGTTAGATTTTTCAGCATATACATTTGTTGAAATACAAATCCCATTTCTTCTAAACGTAAATCACTCATCTCATTTGCAGATAGCTTATTTAACTCTTTCCCAAAGAAATTCACACTGCCGGCGCTCAATTGATCCATACCACTTACGGTATATAAAAGTGTCGTCTTACCTGATCCACTAGGACCCATGACACCTACCATTTCGCCTTTTTCAATGGTTAAATTGATATTTCTCAATACATTATTTTGACGTTTATTCACAATAAATGTCTTACAAAGATTAGTTACAGTTAGCGTTTCCATATTCCGTTTTCTCCTATTCCAAATGATTCATTTCTCTAATATCAATGTTTTTGATACTCATAGAGCCAAGCAAAGCAGCAATCAGAATACCAATCAATAAGATAGTAGGATAAATGATATATGCCTGAAGTGCATTTACTTGAATGGCTATATTAGCACCCATGATCGCAAAGATCGGTTTTAAGATCACCGCATTAGATAAAAGCGATAAAGGAATTGCGATGATCATAGAACAGCATGTCACCACGATCATTCTAGATAACTGCCATAAACGAATGCTACTATTGCGAAATCCAATGCTTTTTAACATAGCGATTTCACCTTTTTCTCTTGCGATAAACAGCTTTTCCATCAATACCGTAATCAACATGATCACTCCACATAACATTCCTGTCATTGGCAAAAGCATTTGTTGCAAGATATCCTGGATTCCTCCGACATTTTGATCGATAATTTCTTGAGAAGTTTTCCATTCATAATCTGGAAACTCCTTTTGTAATTGCTTTACCAACTCAATCTGTGACAATGAAGTATCCATATATACCATTACTCCCCAATAATCAAATAGACTCTCTTCATCGCTTGTTATGGCAGGACTTAATCTAGCACTTTTACCAAGCTGCATATAATCACTATAAGAACCCGTAATCAATAAATGCTTTTCTTCACCATTGATTTCGGTTATTACCTTATCACCAATGCTCCACCCTTCTCGCTCTAACACCTTTTTAGAAAAAGCAATTTCATTTTCTAAGATTGGTGCACTGCCTTCTTCATAGGGCACAAACGAATCCTGTTTTCCTACGAATTGTATGCTCATATAATTATGTCTGTTGGTATCTTTTTTATCTCCATATTTCAGAAACAGGATCGGTACACCACACATTTCTACCTCATATCCTTTATCCTTCATTTCTTGTTTCACACGTTCCATACCTTCTTCTAATTGAGCTATATTTTGATATTTTTCATTTCCGATTCGTTCGATCTTCCTTACGACGATTGCGCTTTCTGGATCTACCATCATTTTACGTATCATTTCATCACTTTGCATGGTATTGACCGTATTCAACGGGATCGTGATTAAAATAAAGCTAATACTAAAGGTGATCATCAATACAATATAACGACGCATATGTGTTATGATATCATGTATTCCAAGATATATAGGAACCGTTATGCTTGAATATCTACTTAAAGTAAAGCGTGATACATGTGCAAAGGATTCTCCATCTGCACCTCCACGAATGGCAGTAATCGCAGATACCTTATGCAACCTTCTAGTACAATAATAACAAAAGAACAATACAATAGTGATAATGATCAGTGCACATAATACATTGACTCCCATATTGGCATCACTATGCTCTATGATCATATTACTGCTAAGGGATTGCATCATTTGTTTGCTTAAAGGAAAACTCAATAATAATCCCAGCATGGCTCCAACACAGACAATCACCAGATATTTCACAAGATACAACTTTTTAATCGCAAAATCTCGTAATCCGATTGCTTTTAAAATACCTATTTCCTGATACTGCTCTTCCATCGTAAATACCAAGGTAAAACGTAATACAAGTAATGAAATCAGAATCAAGCAGATACCGATACCGATCAATAATCCTGCCACGATCATATCAAAGCTATATGCCAACTTATACGTATCACGACTTATGATGTTGATAATCGAATCATACCCTAAGTTATCTAATTGCTCATTGACCATATTCACATCATCACACATAACATGAATTTGTTTCAGTTTTTGTCCAACAGATCGATATGCTTGATAATCTTCATCACTAACGATCAATCGTGACATTCCGATCATCTCTGTTCCATAAGCAGCATCTTTTATCTGATAACGAATGACAAAACTTTTGTTTTGATTACCTGTGACAATACGCAAGACATCTCCAATTTGCAAATCGTTTTTCTCCATCATATTTTTAGAAAGAGCCAATTCTCCTTCTTTTAATCGGAATGCATTTTCATTTTGGTCAAAGACTTTGGTATATGTTTCATTCTGCATGCTCATATATAAATTAGAAACCTCGCCCTTAATCTTATGAAAACTACCATTTTCCTTAACCTCTATGTTCTTGTCTAAAATAGACAAAAATTCATCTTGCGCAAAAGCAGATACCTCTTTCTTCTCTTGTTTCTGTTTCAGCCATCTTTCAATATCTTTGATATCCTTGTCTGAATTTAAGATCAAAGTCAGATCTGGCACATTTGCATAATCCATATAGTAATCCACAGCAGATGAAACTACCATGATATTATTCACACTACTGGACACAAACACTGTCGCTAATGTGATAAATAAAAATAAGATCATATTAACACTTTTTCGCTTAATCAAATCTTTTTTCAATATATGAAACCACATAGTATTTCCCTTCTTTCTAACATCTATCTACAGTATAAAGGACAAATTATGAAAAAATCCTTAAATCCTTTTTTATTTTATCCTATCGGACTTTTTTTATTGTCATTTTCTTTTACTAACAAAATAAACAAGGCTTCGAGGGAATACGAAGCCTTGTTTATAAAATTATATAGGGGATAGAATAGAATACGTTAATCAGGGATAGTCAGGGGTTCTTAACGTATCAGCAGTATCACTGCCTCCTATAAAATACCATAAAGAAAAAAAGAATTTTGTCGGATAATGTCAGGCTTCCTTTTTTTCTTCTAAAAGATGGATACGCTCCTTGATAAGATCATAAAAATCCTCATATGGAATAAATTGGATATCTTGTTCTTGACATGCGACATAATAACTTCCAAAACTATCATACACAATATCATATGCGTCCTTTTTTACAGTGATAGTAGTAAGCTTTGTTTTAAAACGAGTATCATTTCCATTGATCAAATGATCCTCATACACATAATTCGTGCTTACATATAATGGTTGTTCAACACCATCTATCGTAATATCACCACTATAAATATCACGAACGAAGAAATCTGCCTCATCAACTTCAACGTATTTCTTTGGAAAAGAATGCAAAGCAGCTTCTTTTACAGCTTCTTTATCTAAATTCAAAAACTTCATTAGGTCACCCTTCTTTCAAATTCTGATTATGTTTAAGTCTATCACACAATTCTACATGATTTCAACAAACTTTTTTGATAAGTTTTTATTATAATATTTGTAGCAAGTACGATCATGAGACTTGCCGGTATGAATATTACCCAAAAAGATTCATACTTTTTTCCTTTCAAAGATATTTAATTCTTAAACAAAAGAAGCACATTACCCCTCGATGCTTCTTTTGTTTTTGTATATCATAACTTTATCACATATTTGTTTGACGAATGATTTCAGAAACAACATAATCTAACATAATTACCACAAACTTATTCGATATGTTTTTGTTATACTGTAGTCAGCAAGTTAGATAAGGACTTGCTAGTATGATAATTTCCCCTCAAATAAATTCATACTTTCTCCCTTTCAAAAAATATAAATATCATAATTCAAAAAAAGCATCTCTTCCCCTCAGATGCTTTTTTTGTATCCTTAGCAATTTATGAGATACAACAGATTTCACAAAAACATAACAAACACCACACAATCTAACATAATATCCACAAACTCATTTGATATGTCTTTGTTATACTATAGTCAGCAAGTTAGATAAGGACTTGCTAGTATGATAATTTCCCCTCAAATAAATTCATACTTTCTCCCTTTCAAAAAATATAAATATCATAATTTTCAAAAAAAGCATCTCTTCCCCTCAGATGCTTTTTTTGTATCCTTAGCAATCCATGAGATACAACAGATTTCACAAAAACATAACAAACACCACACAATCTAACATAATATCCACAAACTCATTTGATATGTCTTTGTTATACTGTAGTCAGCAAGTTAGATAAGGACTTGCTAGTATGATAATTTCCCCTCAAATAAATTCATACTTTCTCCCTTTCAAAAAATATAAATATCATAATTCAAAAAAAGCATCTCTTCCCTCAGATGCTTTTTTTGTATCCTTAGATATAAGAATGATCTAAAATGCTTGTATGATTGCATATACGATTGGAACTACCAATGCCGGTAAAAGATTCCCTATCCGAATTTGTTTTCCAAACAGCAGATTTACACCTACGCCAAAGATCAATACAGAACCGACGAGGGATAGATTGGATATCAGTGTCGCATGAAATAATGGAGCAATCGCCCCTGCCAATAAAGTAATTGCTCCCTGATAAATCGCCAGAGGAAATGCCGCAAATAACACGCCGATTCCTAATGCGGAAGCAAATACCATTGAAATGATACCATCTAAAATTGCTTTGGTAAACAACATACTGGAATCATGGGTCAATCCATCCTGTAAAGCCCCCACAACAGCCATTGCGCCAACACAAATGACAAGCGAATTGCTGACAAAGCCTTCAACAAAGGTGTTGTCATCACTATGTACCATTCGTTTGATGCGATTCGCCATATGTTCCATTCTACCTTCGATATCTATCAATTCTCCAATAACAGCGCCAATGCCAAGAGATGCGATCAATAACATAGTTCCCTGACTCGTTAACTGAGCATCATGAACTTGCATCATTTCAGCTAATGTTCCACAGATTCCTATAAAAATAGTACACAATCCTAAAGCTTGCATTAATAAGTCACTGACACGCTGCGGTAATCCTCCTTTCATTATCATTCCTATTCCTCCACCTAAGATAACTGCAAAGGCGTTGATGATCGTTCCCATAAGATTACCTCCTTATTTATGATCACGTTTGATTGATGCTAAGCATTATCTTATCATAAATATGTGATGAATGACATTGGTATTTGAAGATAAAGAAAAGTAGATGACAAAAATCACCTACTCTTTCCACTTTTTAAAGATTCTTACATATAGTTTTGTAAGGTTCCTACTAAACTTGGTAATGGTTGATAACCCTGTAAAGTTTTCACCAATTCTCCGTTTTTAAATAATAACATTGTAGGTACGCTCATAATCCCAAATCGCATAGCTAGGTTGCTACTTTGATCTACATCGACCTTGACCACTTGTAATCTTCCTTCATATGTTTCAGATAGTTGTTCCAAAACAGGAGCCAACATTTTACAAGGTCCACACCATGTCGCAAAGAAATCGACCAAGACCAGACCCTCTTTTGTGATGGTATCAAATTCTGTTTCATTTATTACTTTCATATAATGCCTCCTTATTACGTTATCAGTATAACACAGCTCATCAAAATCATTCAGTGATTTACTCACAAATCAAAATATTTTTTTAAAGCGTATGCGATACCCTCTTCACGATTTGAAAGCGTAACATCATCTGCCACTTGTTTTACGTTTTCAAAAGCATTACCCATTGCTACACCTATTCCAACTTCCTGCAACATTTCAATATCATTTTCCCCATCACCAAAGGCAATCATATCATCCAAAGAGATGAAGCTTATGTTTGCGACATGAGCTAATCCTGTTGCTTTGGTTACACCCGGAATCATAATTTCCAACCATCTTGGACTGGTCAATCCGATCCAATAACGATCCTTTAACTCTTCTTTTGCTTGCTTTGTAATTTCTGATAATGTCTGTGGATGGTATGCCACAGATACTTTATTGATCTCCATTTGGATTTCTTCTGGTTCTTTGATATAAGTTAACTTTGGATAAGCTTCTCGATTATCAAATAGGAACTCAAATGCTCCGGCTGTCCAAGGAAAATCATCAGGCAAATGATGTTCTATACGATATTTACGTTTTTCTTCCATCAAAGCATCTGGAATATAATCAAACATTCCATCATCAAATTGACCGATGATTTCTACATCCCACTTCATAAAGTAATGAAAGACCTCATGAATTTGTTCCTTTTTCATACGTGCTAATACATCACGTTTTTGTTGTTTCAAATCATATACAGCACTACCATTTACTTCAACAAGATAACCGCCATATTGCATCATACCAAGCTCTTGGGCATATGGTAATAGTTTACGATAACTTCTACCACTTGCCAAAACCAGGCGAATACCTTGTTTCTGTAGCTTCATTAATACTTTTTTTGTTTCTGGCATGATACGATTATTTTCATCTAACAACGTACCATCCATATCCATTGCAATCATTTTTATCATATTGTTTTCACCTATCAGCATTATAACAGAATCCGTAAGCCTTAGCCAACTATCATCTTTCGAAATAGAAAAAAACATGCTATACTGTTGGCATATTTGAGGTGAGAAAATGAAAAAGCTACAAAAAACCAATGCTATGAGGATATTAGATCGTGAACACATCCCGTATAATATTTATACTTATGAACATGGTCAAGATGCAGTGGATGGATTACAAGTTGCTCAAATGCTACATCAGAATCCTGAAATGGTATTTAAAACACTGGTGACCATTGCAAACACAAAAGAGCATTATGTCTTTGTAGTTCCAGTTGCTCATGAGCTGGATCTAAAAAAATGTGCTAAGGCTGTAGGTGTAAAAAGTGTAGAAATGATACATGTCAAAGATATCAATAAGGTCAGTGGCTATATTCGTGGAGGTTGCTCCCCCATTGGTATGAAAAAAACATATGTTACTACCTTCCATGAATCCTGTCTTCAATTTGATACTATCATATTTAGTGGTGGTAAAATTGGTGTTCAGATCGAAATGTCTCCAAAAGAATGTATCAATTTACTTCATGCGAAATGCTACGATATTATTAAAAGCTGCTAACGCAGTTTTTATTTGACCGTAACACTATTTTGTAGGTTTTAATTGCATAAAAACAGCTAAAATCTGTGCAATTAAGGTTAAGGTACTAACTTCTTCTTTGGTCCAAAGGCGAAGTCCACTACATTCATCAAAGCCGATAAAGCCAGCAAAGAAATCATTCTGCTTGATAGCACATTGTAAGGTTGAATGTATATCCTGTTGGTCAAACACTTTGATCAATTCCTCATCCAATGTGTGAATATCTCGACAATAAAAGATACCTTGGTCATTGAACAAGCTTGTATAATCATGTAAATCTGCATAACTGATATGCTGTAAATGTTTCATTTGTGCAGTAACACCTTCATTGCACCATTCATAGGTATTATTTGTATATGCTCCATCCTCTGTACTTTCAAATACATAAGCACGACTTACATCAAATTGCTTTCCGACAATTTCTAATATCATTTGTATCGCTGTCTTTATATCATCCATCTGATATAAGATACGGAAAACATAACGAGCTAAATTATCTGTACTTTCCGCATAACTCTGTTCAGAATCTATAGAAGTTACATAAGATGATCGATCCATCATCTTTATCATATCCATAGTATCGCTATCAAAGAAAGCGTAACCGTTCTTCCCTTGTGTTTTAGCCTGATATAAGGCCTTATCAGCACATCCATATAGCTTATTAAAACTATCTCCATCCTCTGGATAAATAGCAATCCCAATACTGCAACTAACTTCAATTTCTTTTTTCTCTTGGTCAAAAAGATGATGAAAAACATTTACCAATTCTTTTGCCTTTTGTTTTGCATCTTCATAAGAACTGATTTCCTCCATAAAAATCGCAAACTCATCTCCACCAATACGACCTACAAGATCTTGCTTTCTCATGATTTTTTTCATTCCCGCTGCCATTTCACTTAAGACAACATCACCAACCATATGTCCATGGGTATCGTTAATTAATTTAAAATCATCGGTATCAATCATGAACAAGGCATTCTTTGAATTTGGATGCTCTGCGATATAAGTGTCAACATAACTTTGTAGCGTTTCCCTATTATAAATCCCTGTTAATGCATCCTTTTCCGCTTTATAACGAAGCTTTTCCATCTGCTTACGCTCTTCTGTAACATCTAATCCTACACTGTAATAAGAAGGAATACCATCCCAACTATCTTCTGCACTAATATAACATAATGTTACGGTCCATAATCGTTCTTCTTTTGCTCTTGTATAGGCTTTTGCTTCAAATACGATATTGTCTCCTGTGTGCTTTAAACTTTTTACCATTTTCTGTATACGTCGTAAATCATTAGAATTCAGATAATCACATTGGCTATGTAATTCACTTTCAAATTGCTCTTTGGTATATCCTATCATATCCAAGAAAATGCCATTATACCATAAGACCGTACTAGAATCACGAGCATCGATTCGTGCCATTCCTCCGGGAATTGTTTTTAATATTGCTTCTCGTTCTTGATCCTTTTTCGCTAATTTATATTCAGAAGTATACATATCATAAGATAATTCAATTCTAGCCTTATGTCCCTTCCAATTCAATGCTCGATCTTTAATGATAAAAGTGCGCTTTAAGACCGGATTATAAAACTCCCAGCTATAGGTTTCTTTCTTTTTCAAAAAAGCATTCGTACAAAACGGACATGGTGAAGTTCTTCCTTGAATCGCTTTATAACACTTCTTACCAAGTAATTGTGCCTCTGTTCTTTGAAGAGTATCACATGCTCGTTGATTTACGTAAAGTAATTCATAAGTATCCATATCACTGATATATACGTTCCCTGTATATTCTGACATCATCCATTCTAAATCATTCAAGCATTCATCTAAACTTTCTTGTGACAATTGTTGGCTATGATATACATCATCCATGATGGTATAAACAAAATAAATGATCGTTTGATCTTTTTGTGGAATCATTGTGCCACTACATCTGATCCAATGTTGTTGTCCATGAATATCTTGAATGATCAAATCACATTCCATATGCTCTTGATTATGCTTTTGAGCTTCTGCTATCGCCTTTTTTAAAACTTCAAAGTATTGAGGCATTGCCTCAAAACAACTACAGAATTCAACATAACGGTTCTGAAATTCCTCTTTCTCGCAATCTAATAAACGATAAAAAGCATCATTGCCCCATACTAAGGTTAAAGAAGCATCTACTAAATGCTTACTCACACCAGATTTCATTACTTTTAGAATATTCTCATGGAAATCTGTATTCATATTTTTCATCATTACCTCCACAGTAGAAAAACATAGATGACATTCTACCAGATGATCGATTTATGTACGTTGTATCTTATGGAATAAACTACATAACATTTATATCTTTATAGTCATTATATCATAGCATTTTAACAAAGGGAATGAAGATATACTGAAATTATCGGATTCCCCTTTTATCTATTCTAAGTTCTATAA